>CAYXFW010000739.1:837-1755 GCA_964464305.1 uncultured Verrucomicrobiota bacterium | reverse complement strand
GCCAGCCGAAGGCAGCGCAAGCATGCACATGGCGACCATGATGTGAAAATGCCGACTTTGACTCATGCGACCAGTGTACGGACTGACGGCCCCCGTTTCAATGACCATGCGACGCGCCGGACCGTTGCGCCCCACCTTGCCGCCACGGTTTCTCTTCCCATGTGCAGGTCTCCAACCTTTGGGACGCCCGGGGCCGTAAGGCGCATCTCCAATCCTGCGCAACGATACGAAGTTGCTCGCGCGGGCTCGCCGTTCGGCCGGGCCAGCGGCCCGGCCCTACCGCGGATCCCACGAGCACGGTTGGTAGGGCCGGGCCGCCGGCCCGGCCGTTTCAACGATCCCCTTGCATTTGCCTCATTGCTGCACCGTCCAAGGTTCGGACGGCGGCACCGGCCGCACTTCCAACCCTTGGAAGAACCCCCCCGTTCCGCCCCGCGCGACCCATTCCCTCCATGCCTCATGCGCAATGGCCACGCCGACTCAGTCGCGCAGGGTCAACTCGCCCCTGTTTCTATGTCCCCATCCTCCAATGATCGAGTGCCTGGCGGATCGTGTCCGGGTGACGCCGAATGTCCAGGACACGCCAGACGACCGCGAGGTCGCCATCAAGCGTGTAGTAGGCGGCATAGGGGAACCGCTTCGACAGGAGACGGTGATAGCCGAAGACCTTCGCGTGGATACCAGCATAGAGCGCGAGAGAGTCGATGTCGGAGAACAGGGAGTCGAAGAAATACTCGCCGAGTCCTTCTCCCTGCCGCGCGTAGAACAGACGGCCAGCGTGGAGGTCGTCCACGGCAGAGGAAAGAACCCTGATCCTCATTCAAACCGTTTCCTGAGTTCCCATTTGGCCACCTCCCAATCGGTGATCCGTTCGTGTCCGGCGGCCACCCTTGCCTCGGTCTCCTTCAGCACGTCCCG
>CAYXFW010000739.1:0-827 GCA_964464305.1 uncultured Verrucomicrobiota bacterium | reverse complement strand
GAGCGCCTCCATGGTCTGGAGCTTCTCCGCTCGAGACAACTTCTCGATCTGAACTGTGGTCATCATGGCTCCAATCTACCCACTCCGACCGTTGGGTTCAATGCCTGCTTTCTCCGGCGAACCATGAGGCATGGCGACATGGAAACGGTGGCACCGCGGGATCCTGAGCCCGGCACCGTCCAAGGTTCGGACGACGGCACCGGCTGCCCTTCCAACCCTTGGAAGAACCCTCCCGTTCCGCCCCGCGCGACCCGTTCCCTCCATCCCTCATGCGCAACGGCCACGCCGACTCAGTCGCGCAGGGGGTCAATTCACCGCTGCTTCTATGTCCCCATCCTCCGCTGACTTGCGCGGCTACTAAGCACCTGGTTATTGGTCGCCCATCTTGGGCCTGATCTCGTACAACAATGACGCGAGATTCGTGGACGTCGAGAGGTCGCCGCCGATGTGAACCTCATGCATTCGGATCACCGCGACTCCCGTTCCGGGAGTCTCTGTCACCGTGCCCGATTCGGCTTCAATCGTCTTGTGCAGCCCGTTCGGAAGCGTTTCAAACAGAATTATGCCGCGAATCGCTGTTCCGTGCTTCTCAGCGACGCAAATGGACACAGTGTCATTCACGCGCACAGGCGTCCCGATCTCCAAGCGGCTGACGAGAGAAGGGCGGTCAGCCACGCAGCCAACGAGCGCCACCACGAGAATGGCGATCTCTTTCGTGCCTTTCATCGCATGCAACCAACGATCCAAATCACCGTTTCGAGCCTGCCTAGGGTATAGAACGTGGTGGATTTTTTGGTTGGGCATCTGTTCTTCTCGATGCATCGTCG
>CAYXFW010000738.1:0-1759 GCA_964464305.1 uncultured Verrucomicrobiota bacterium | reverse complement strand
GGAATCAGGTAACAGACCGAGACGACGAGGGTGCTTACGGAGGCCGCAAGCTGGATGCCCTTCGAGTTGAACTGCGAGTCCAACGCATCCGTGAAGGTGTAGCGTCCGAGACGCTTCAACGGCTCGGCAACCACGAACAGGGCGACCACCCAGCCGGCGAGGAAGCCGATCGAGTAGAGGAATCCGTCGTAGCCGGCGGTCGCGATCATTCCGCAGATGCCCAGGAAGGATGCCGCCGAAAGATAGTCGCCGGCAAAGGCAATTCCGTTGACCGCCCAGTGGATGGTGCCCCCCGCGGCGAAATAACTATGGGAGGACTTCGTCCGCCGGGCAAAGTAGAACGACAGCCCCAGCACCAGCAGGACGAAGAAAATGAACAGGACGACGGCGACGGGAGATGCGATATAGGTCATTTCCCGCCCTCCGCCGGGGCGTTCATGCGATCTTCCATCCGCCCGCAGATCGCGTTGTAAATCAAGCCCATGACGATGGCCAGAACGATGAGTCCGACGCCGTACGTCACCGCCAGGTTTTGTCCGAACCAGCAGGGCTGTTCCATGGCCATGGGGGAAAGTGCGTTGAGCGCCACAAAGCCCGCGTAGACCACGCAGTAGAACAGGAAGAGCCACATGCCCAGACGGGCCTTGGCTGCGGATGCCTTGTCGACCGCCTGGGTCTTGGGCGCGCTCTCATGCAACATGCTACACCTCATCGGGCCGGATCCGCCGGCCGGGATTGACACACGCTGAAATCCGGTCGCCGGGACCGGCTACAGCAGGAACTGCACACCGAGCAGGATCTGGTCCGGACTGTCGCCCCAGCGGTACTCGACGCCGCCCCGGACATTGTGGCCCTTGCCGAAGAAATGCAGACCGACCGCGAAGTCGTCGGTGGTGGCCTTGCCGTCCGGATCCTGCGTGACGACCTTGCCGGTGACCATCGTGCGGCCGACCATCACGCCGCCTTCGACAAAGGCCGTGTTGCCCTTGAAGATGGAGTTGTCCCATGTGTACCACGCCGCGTTCAGCGTGAGACCGCACGAACCGAGGTCGTAGCCGGACTGCATGTCCAACACCCAGTTCTCGGAGTCCACGGTCCGTCCCGGCTCCGTCGAGGGGGGCTCGCCCTCGGGAACCACGGGCAGGATCAGGGACGCGTCGTTCTGCGCGTCGTAGCCCGCGCCGAGCGACACGTAGTTTCCGCTCTTGCCCAGCCGGTTCTGGCTGTAGAACCAGCCCGTCTCGGCCTGACCCAGCACATTGACGGCGACGTGACCCGTGAAGCGCAGGCCCGCGCCATCGTTCTTCGTGCTCTCCTCGGCATCGTACCCGTCGTAGGCGCCGGCGGCGTAGGAAATGCGGCGGTCGAGGAACTCGCCGTGCAACTCGAGCCCGTAGTCCCGCCAGACGAAGGTGTTGACGAGCTTGATCGCCTCGCTGTTGTAGTCGTTGCCCAGCAGCGACGTCGCCCCGGAGCGGTTTTCGAAGGAGAACGGCAGCAGGATCAGACCGCCCTTGATCCAGTGATTCGTGACCACGGGCAGTCGCACGTCGAGGAAGACGTCCTGGATGTCGGTCGAGGCATCGGGAGCGCCGTTTTTGCCGGCATTGTCGTTGTCGGTCTCGGCGAAGAACTTGACGCCGTCCATGATCTGGCCGGAGAGGATGAGGCGGGCGCGCCGGAGAAAAATGTCCTCCTTGTCGGCAGCCCCGTCGGTATGGGTCGCGTGCACCTGGCCAAGAAATCCGAACTCCATCCA
>CAYXFW010000737.1:0-1761 GCA_964464305.1 uncultured Verrucomicrobiota bacterium | reverse complement strand
CGAGCCCATGAACCCGTCCATCGCATGGAGCCCCTGCGTGACCCACGGCGGTACGACATCCGGATCGATCTCCAACTCGAACTGCGCGGACGCCGCGCGCGGCGACAGTCCGGCGAGGGCACAAGCCAGCCCCAGGCCTGCGCGCCCGGCGCCCCGCCCTGCCGCCCGTCCACAAGATGGATCGATGATCCGCACGATGGGTTGCGAACCTACCCCCAATCCTCCATCTGCGCGAGCCTCCGCGCCTTCCGTCGTCCCTCCTGTGCACGTTCTTTGTGACGATCGTTACAAGGAACGTGCCCAGGATCGCAAAGAGCCGGCAAACTGGCGTGAATTCCGTGCACACTTCGTGTAACGATCGTTACAGAATTCGTGCACGAAACGGTGGGTCACCAGGGGAGGCGGTAGCCGCCTTCGAGAGGGAAGACACTGCGGAGGTGGCGGACCGTGGGAGGGGGGCCATCCTCCGTTCCCACCACCTCGACGACGTCGAACCGGATGTAGGCGGGTTGGAGCCGGCGGGCTTTGATATGGCGAACCGCGGCGCGGGACAGGTGCCGGCGCTTGGCGAGGTTCACGGCATCGACCGGCCTGCCATAGGTCTCGGTGGCGCGCGTCTTCACCTCGACAAAGACGAGCGTGTCCGCATCCCACGCGATCAGGTCGATTTCGTCGCGGCGACCGACGCGGACGCGCCGTCCCGCAATCCGCAGGCCAGCCCGACGCAGTTCAATCTCCGCCTGCCGTTCACCCCATTCGCCGGGGCGCAGGCGTTTGGACGTCCGGCCCACGATCCGTGCGATGAGCCGGCGGAACCACCCGTTCATGCCTTCGTCCCATCCATTCCGGGGAGCGGCGTCTGAACCGGGCGGTGTGCGCCGGCGTCGGCGACGGGCCGGAACGAACGACGGTGCGCGGGGCACGGGCCGAGGCGGCGAAGGACGAGCAGGTGGGCCGCCGTGCCGTAGCCCTTGTGACGGGCGAAGCCGTAGCCGGGATGACGCCGGTCGAGCGCCCGCATGAGCCGGTCGCGGGTGACCTTGGCGACGACGCTGGCGGCGGCAATGGACAGGCTGAGCGCATCGCCGCGGACGATGGAACGTGAAGGACAGGGCAGGCCGGGCACCGGCAACCCGTCGACGAGGAGGAAGTCGGCCGCCGGGCGCAGCGAGTTCGCGGCGAGGGCCATGGCGAGATGCGTGGCGCGAAGGATGTTCAGCCGGTCGATTTCCGAAACGGAGGCACGACCGACGCCGATCGCCACCCCCGGCATGCGCCGGAGAATCCCGAAGAAATGCTCGCGCCGGGCGGCGGTCAGTTGCTTGGAATCGGTGAGCCCGTCGAGTTCCGCAGGCGCCCCGCCTCGCAGCGGAAGCACCACGCAGGCCGCCACCACGGGACCGGCGAGAGGTCCGCGGCCGGCTTCATCCACGCCGGCCACCCGCCGGTGTCCGGCGGCGAAGGCCTCTCGCTCGAACCCGATCAATCCATCTACTCTGCGATGCGGACCCTGGCCGCCTTGCCCGTGCGCTTGCGCAGGTAGTAGAGCTTGGCGCGGCGAACGCGTCCACGGCTCTCGACCTCGATCTTGGCGATGCTCGGGGAGTGAACCGGGAAGATTCGCTCGACGCCGTAGCCGAACGAGAGGCGGCGGACGGTGAACGTCTCGGTCGAGCCGCCGCCGTCGCGCGCAATGACATCGCCGTGGAAGAGCTGGATGCGCTCCTTCTCCTCGAGCTTGCCCTTCTTCTCGACCGTCTC
>CAYXFW010000736.1:0-1765 GCA_964464305.1 uncultured Verrucomicrobiota bacterium | reverse complement strand
TGATGTGCGCGGCCTGGCCGGAGCCGACTTTCAGCGTCCGGTAGATGTTGCAGTAGCCGTACGGATCCCCGTCGGTGAAGGCGAGGACGGGCAGCTTCGACGCGTCGGCGAGCCGGCGGACGAACCGGCGGCACGCGCGCGTGGGAACGCCGCTCATCGAGATCAGGACGCACTTCGCCTTCTCGTACCAGCGGTGATGGACGAGACGCTGGAAGAGCGACGAGGTTTCGACCACCAGCACGAACTTCGCGCGGGGCTCAAAGGCCAGATGCTCGACGCGCGAGGGAATGCTCCACGCGCCCGTGCCGAGGCGCGCGCAGTCGATGCGCACCGGCTCGCCGCTGCCGGGATCGCGGTCGATCACCGTCAGGGGGCCGCAGACCTCGCCGCCGCGCTCCTCGGGAATGTAGCCGAGGACCTCGCGGTTGATGCCGAGCATGGCCTCGATGTCGTCGAGAAGGGAATCGCTTTCGGGCTGTTCGTCGAACCGGCACTCGCCCCAGCTCTTGCTGTTGTAGTAGACCTCGCGTTTGCCGGCGATGTCGTCCCGGTCGAGCAGGTCGTTCTTCGTCGTGGCCAGCAGGCGCATGGACTGCGCGAAGGTCTTGACCGTGTTGTAGGAAAGCGTGCGCGTCGCATGGCGGCCGAGGATCTCGAAATGCCCCTTCTTCACGTCGTAGCGGACGTTGGCGAGGGAGCGGATGGGGAACCGCATGGACGGTTTCCGGCCGCGGCGGACGATGTCGTCGCGGATCTCGCGGGCCACCCCGACGATCTTGAGGGCGGCTGCCGCGCGGCCCGCGCCGTCCACCCCGACGGGGGGCGCGGGCTTCTTCTTCGATGGCATAGGCAAACACTCCCGTCCGCCGTGCCGCCCGCCGGCGCGGGCGGGGCGCGGCGAAACCCTACAGCGTCCGTCCGTTCAGCGTGCCCGTGGTCTTCTTCAGCATGGCCACGATCCGGTCGATGTCCGTATCGGAGAGCGCCTGCCGGTTGAGCCGCGGGACGAAATGGTCGTGCATCAGCCGGACAACCTCCCGGAGATCCGTCTTCGATCCGTCGTGGAGGTACGGGAAGGTCAGCGCGATATTGCGGAGATTCGGGACCTTCACCTTGAAGCGGTCGGCCTCGATCTTCGTCACCCCGAAGCGGCCGACGTCGTCCTTGCCGGGCATCCGCCCGAGCGCGGCATAGAAGGCGGCCGGATCGACGGGCTTCTCGAACGACTGTCCGCCCATCGACTCGCCGGCGTGGCAGGTCGCGCAGCTGTGGCGGCGGAAGAGCCGGTACCCCTCGGCCTCGTCGCTCGTGAGCGCGGCGGCATCGCCCATCAGGTGCCGGTCGAGCGCGCTACCCGGCGTCAGCAGGGTCTTCTCGAACTCGGCGATGGCGTTCTGGATGTTGGCGGCGGTCCAGTCGCCGGCGCCGTAGACCTCCCGGTACACGGCCGTCAGTTCCGCGTCCTTGGCCAGCTTGCCCGTGATCTGCGGCCAGTTTCCGTCCATCTCGACCGGATTCAGCGGCGGTCCGCCGGCCTGGTCGGCGAGGTCCTTGGCGCGGCCGTCCCAGAACTGGAGGACATTGAAGGCGGAGTTGAGGACCGTGGGTGCGTTGATGCCGCCGACCTGCTTGCGCACGCCGGTCGAGAACTTCGCCTGGTCCGTCCCACCCTTGGCGAGATCGTGGCAACTGACGCAGGACAGAGTGTCGTCGCCGGAGAGCCGCTTGTCATTGTAGAGCCGGTCGCCCAGCGCAACCTTCTTCT
>CAYXFW010000735.1:0-1768 GCA_964464305.1 uncultured Verrucomicrobiota bacterium | reverse complement strand
AAACTTCGAACATCGGGAGCTGCACGCGATCGTTGACGCCTCCTTCCGCGAAGTTCGTGACCGCGACGCCGAACGGATGCCCGGTTCCCGTGTCGATCATGCCGCCCGGGATCCCCAGGACGATATTCGTGATGTCCGGCCGCATGTAGAGATTGGTCACATTGTCGTAATTCAGGCGCATGATGCCGTCGCGGATGACGAAGTTGTTCACGTTCGTCACGATGCGCGCGATCTGCAGGAAGCCATCCTCCGCCTTGACGATATCGTGGCCGCCGCCATCCAGCACGCGCGCCATGTTGGCCCCGCCGCCGAGATACAGGTTGTAGTAATTCTCGATGTACAGACCGTCGGGATCGGTGACGAGAATCCGGACATCCGACGTGTCGGCATCGGAGCCCACGTTCCGGTTGAGATCTCCAGAACCGTGGGAAAGCAGCGCCATCTTGCCGTCGCCCGTGTCGAAGGTGAGCGTGCGGTTTCCGCTGTCGTTGATGTTGACTTGACTGCCGCCGGACCGGTCGCCCCACATCAAATAGCCCAGTGTCGCGTTCTGGTCGAACGTGATCGTCGTCGTCCCGGAGAACCCACCGCCGATATCGTTGTTACCGCTCAGGTATACGATCGCGCCGCTGGCGTTGGGGATCGCACTGTTCGACCAGTTGCCGGCGGTGGACCAGTTTCCGCCAAGCAGCGTGGCCCAGTAGTTGGTGCTGAGTTGGGCGGGCGCCTCGGCAGCGAAGCCCAGAAGAAGAACTGCCGCACATGCCAGCCCCACACCCCGGCGCATGCGGGGATTCGAGTGGCTCATTTGACCTGACACGTTCGTCACGTTCATCGTCCAACCCTCCGGAACCCAACACCCATAGACAAACGATTCCAAACCGTTGGTGCATAGTATCGTCTCGCCCCGCTCCGTTCAATATTTCTTTGAATTTGTTTCGTGGCGCAGTGTGTATTGTACCACTCTTATGTACAATTGGTTACGGATCTGTCGGTCCCTTGCCTGTCGCGCACGGCATCACGAGCCGCTCTGTCTTCCAACGAGATGGCTTTCGGAGGGGCGCGCGCCGCCCTGCGCCGTCCGCTGCAGCCGCGGGCGATGACCGCGGCAAGCAGACGCTACGGAGCGCTTGCGGCGGACTTGCACGGAGGCGCGGAGGACGCGGAGGGGAGAAGATACAGACAGGATCACAGGATGGGAGGGAGTGTGGCAGTATGGAGGTGTGGCCGTGTGGCGGTACGGAAGGGGCGAGGGTCGAGGGGCGAGAGAGAACACCGACGGTTCCGACTCTGACTTCTGACCTCTGACTTCTAGCTTCCGCCCGGTCTTCGGCCCTCGGTCTTCGGCCCTCGGACTTCCGCTCCCCGCTCCCGGTCACACAAGGCGTGTGACGAACCGGGTGTCGAGGGCCTCGCCGGCAGGGAGGGCGAGAACGCCGTGGGTCTTCCAGCCGCGCGCAAGCAGGTTCACGCCGTTGTTGGCGTTGGCGGCGGGCTCGGCGGCGAAAAAGGGGCGGTCGGTGGGGTTGTAGTAGACGAAGTGCGTGACGTTCCGCGAGCATTCGAAAGCCAGCTTCACCCCGCTCTCGGGCCACTCGACGCCGCCCTTGCCGTCGTAGCCGCCCAGACAGGTGTCGTAGCGCCGGTCGGTCGGGACCTGCTTCGGCGACGAGTAGTCGAGGTCGGGCGTCAGCGGCTCCATCGGGCCGTCGGGGATGCAGTCGCCGTCGGCGTCGGGGTGAACCCCGGTGCATTTCGCCTGCAGGAG
>CAYXFW010000734.1:0-1769 GCA_964464305.1 uncultured Verrucomicrobiota bacterium | reverse complement strand
GATTACAAATCAGCTGCTCTACCAACTGAGCTAAGCTGGCCAAGGCGCGAAAGGAGTTTCAAGTTTCAAGTTCCAAGTTTCAAGTTTCAAGTTTCCGGCCATCCCCCGCGCCCGCCGCCGCGGCGCTTGCCATTTCGCGGCCGCACCCTATGGTTCGTGCCCGTGAAGAAGAACTGCGGGACACCCCGTGCGCGGCGCTGCGGCCTGGGGTTCCGGATCGCGATCGTCGTGCTGGCCTTGCTGGCGATCGAGGCGGTCCTTCGCGTCGCCGCGCACCAGGGCCTGCTGCGGATCCGCGTCCTTCCCACGACCGGCCAGACCGGGCCGATCCGTTTCCTGGGCGACCTCAACCCGCATTTCGGCGCGTGGCACGTGCCTGACGCGACCGTGTCGGTTGCGACGGCGGACGGTGAAGTCCGGTACGTCAGCAACGCGCAGGGCATGCGGGACCGGTCGCGCGCGCTGAAATCGGCGGCCCCGGAGCGCGTGGCGGTCCTGGGCGACTCGTTCGTCGAGGGCGTCGGCGTCGACGTCACGAACCGTTTCACCGAGGTTCTGGAAGCGCGAACCGGAGTCGAGTTCCTGAACTTCGGAACTGCGGGCCACTTCGGGTCCATCCAGGAATGGCTCCTGTACAAGCATCTGGCCTCCACCTTCGACCACAGCCGGGTCTTTCTCTTCCTCCTTCCGGACAACGATCTTGCCGACAACCAGACGCCCGCGGATTCCACCGTTCGCTATCGCCCCTACCTGCAGGAGGAAGGCGGCGCCTACCGGGTGGCCTACTCGTTTCCCTTCGACCAGGTGGAGGATCGCCGGGAGAATCTCCCGTGGGACCGGTGGCTGCGGAACCAGGTGCTCAATCGCTGGCGCACCGCGAATGTGCTGAACAGCCTCCAGCTCAAGAAAGTCCGGAAGTCCCTGTTCCGGCCATCCTCGTACGACATGTACTCCGGCGAGGATCTGAAGAAGCTCCTCTACACCTATGAGCAGATCCGGGCCCTGGCCCACCCCCGGCCGCTGACCATCTTCGTGATTCCGCGGGACGCCGACTTCGTGGCGCACGCCGCGGGCAGGCACCTGGGTCGGATCGTCGGGGATCTCGTCGCATTCGCCGCACAACGCGAGGGAATCCGGATCGTCGACCTCATGCCGGGATTCCTCGCCTACATGCGGGAGCACGGGGTTTCGCACCGCGCCTTCTTCCTCGCGCACGACCCGCACTGGTCCCCGCTGGGGCATGCGGTCGCCGCGGACGTCGTTCTGGCGAGCCACCGCAACTTGCTTCCGGGCCGCCCCTGACCGCCCGGCCGTTTCATGCCCGGCGTTTCATGTCGCCAAACAGGCCTCCGTGGGGTAAAGTTGTCGCGATAGCTTGTTCTCACCCGAATTCAACGGAAGAGGATTGCACATGGCCAAGCCCAACTACGCGTTCGCCAAGCGGCAGAGAGATCTCGCCAAGAAGCAGAAGAAGGAAGAGAAGCGGCTGCGCAAGGCCGAGGCGCAGCAGGCAACGACCCCGGGTCAGCCGCCCCCGCCGCCCACCGGCGCCATGCCCGTCGCCTGATCCGCCGAACACCCGGCCCGTTCCGCCGCCCTGTGCGCCGAGGGCCGGCGGAGGGACGCGTCGAGGAGCAGGGAATGAAGGGACGCGAACGACCCCTGGCCCGTGCTGTCGCCGTGGTCGCCGCGACACTGGCCTTGGGCGCATGTTCCAGCGTTCCGAACCCCCCTCCTCCTGCGGCTGACGCCGGAAGCGGATCCTCCCA
>CAYXFW010000733.1:0-1779 GCA_964464305.1 uncultured Verrucomicrobiota bacterium | reverse complement strand
GAAGGGTTCGACGGGGTTGTCGTTCGGCTTGCCTCGGACGCGCCGGCGTTCCGATGCGATGGCGAGGAGATCGTCGCCGCCGCGTCCGCCCCGCTGGACACCCTGGCCGCGTTCAGCGTCCGGCAAGGTCTGGAAGGGCTGCTCTTCGCCTCCGGGATCCCGGGTACGGTCGGTGGCGCCGTCGCCGGTAATGCGGGAGCCTTCGGCGAGGATGTCTCGGGAAGACTGGTTTCGGTCACCGTGCTGGACCCGGACGGGCAGATCCGCGAGGAGGACCCCTCGCGATTCCGGTTCGCCTACCGGCATTCGGAGATCCCCGCCCAGGGGGCGATTGTCACCGAGGTCCGCCTGCGTCTTGCGTCGGCCGGAACCAGCCCGCTCGCGGCCGAGCGCGACCGTATCCTCGCCCTGCGCGCGGCGAAACACCCGGACTGGCGCACCATTCCAACCGCAGGCAGCTTCTTTCGCAACGTCGAACCCACCTCTGCCGCGGGCCGGCGGCAGGCCGCCGGGTGGTTTCTCGAACAGGCCGGAGTGAAGTCCATGACCGACGGCGGCGCGCGCGTCTACGAGAAACACGCCAACATCGTCGTCAAGGGCGCTCCGGATTGCACCGCCGCAGACGTGGACCGGCTCACCCGTCGCATGGCGGCCGCCGTGAAATCGCTCTTCGACCTGACCCTCGTGCCCGAAGTCCGGCGCATCGGCCACTTTTCCGGATAGGTTTCGCCCCTGCGCTCGTCGCAGGCGGGCGCTCGGTACGCGGATAGCCGCGACCATCGGTCGCGGCCACGGCGGACCCGCCTCGGGATCCGCGGAACTGCTCCGCGCCCACGTGGAACCTGGGTGCTCCCCGGGGTTGCCGGCCCGCTGCGGCCGGGCTATCTTGGCCCATGAACCTGGCAGACCCGCATGGAGGCCGGCTGTGACACTCCTGATCGCAAGCCTCGCCCTGGCCTTGGGAGTGTCGTTCTGCTGCTCCCTGATGGAGGCGGCGCTGCTCAGCCTTACGCCCGGTCAGGTTGCGGAACTGGAGCGGGACAGGCCGCGCGCGGGTGCGATCTGGAAGGCGTTCAAGGCCGACATCGACCGGCCCATCACCGTCATCCTGCTCCTGAACACCACCGCACACACGATCGGCGCAACCATCGCCGGCGCCGAATTCGCCGTGCTCTTTGGCGACGCATGGATCGGCGTCTTTTCGGCTGTGTTCACGTTTCTGATGCTGCAGTACACGGAGATCCTGCCGAAGACACTCGGGGTCCGGTTCAATCGGCGCTTGGCGGGAGCGCTCGCCCTTCCACTCGACCTGATGTGCCGGGGCCTTTCGCCCGTGGTGCGGACCCTGCGCTGGATCAACCGTCCGTTCGAGCGGCGGCGGGACAGCGATGAACCTTCCCTCGGATTGGACGAGATACCCGCGCTGGCCACCTACGCCCGTCTCGCCCGCATCATCTCGCCGCACCAGGAGAAGATCATCGCGCGCGCCGCCATGCTCTCGCGCAAGACCGTCGGCGACGTGATGGTGCCGGCCGGCGAAATCACCTTTCTTTCCAGCAACCAGACTCTTCACGACGCCGTCGTGGCCGCCCACATGGACCCGCACACGCGTTTCCCGGTCGCAGAGGACGGCAACCGCGACCGCATTCTGGGCTACGTGAACTTCAAGGAACTGGTCTACCGCGTGCGGACCAACCCGGCCAACCCGACATTGCGCGGCATCATCCGGCCCGTGCGGTTCCTGGCGCTCGACGCCACGTGCGACGATGCCCTCCGCGT
>CAYXFW010000732.1:0-1780 GCA_964464305.1 uncultured Verrucomicrobiota bacterium | reverse complement strand
CGCCTTGCCGGCCTTGACCAGCATCATGATCTTGCGCGGGCGTTTGAGGGACTTGACCAAGTCCACCGGCGACATGCAGCCGACGATGGTCTTGCCCTTCGCCCGGCCTTCGATGAACTCCGTGACCTTGCTGGTGGTGCGGTTGTAACATGCCACCGTAAAGCCCTTGCTGGCCATGTTAAGGACGATGTTCTCGCCCATCACGGCCAGTCCGATCAAACCGATATCCGCCTGTTTCATGAGTACGATTCCTTCCCGCTGGGTTGGGGTGACAAAACGCGAATAAAATAGGCCCGCCTCCGCCCCCTGTCAATGCGGCCCCGGCATGCCAAATCCTCGGCTAAGACCCGATGATCGGGAACGAACGATGCTTCGAGTGCCTCCTGCACGGCGCCGACCCTGCTTCGCGAGGACGCTTCGCAGGGCACGGCGGAGCGGCGCCCTCCAAGACAGTAATCTCACATCTCTATGGAATAGACTTGGAGGGCCGCGCTCCGTCGCGGCCGTATCCATGCGTACTTCACACGGGTGGTCCCGGATACCAAAGGCTTAGCCGAGGATTTGGGGCATGCCCGCATGCGGTCCTTGACGTCATCGCCCGGTCTTGGGATGGTCCCCCCGATGAAGTCGGCGCTTCAGACGGACGTCCACGGGCGCATGCCCTCCCCGTCACCCGGGCGTTCCGCCATCGGATGCCGTACGATGCACAAGCCGGCGCAATCGTCAGGATTTCGGGGGCTGAGAAGGTCATGAGAAGCACGCGCAGCGTTCCCGCCCTCCGGCTCGTCTGGCTTCTTGCGGCCGCCCGGGCGTTCGCCGGCGACGCCGATACGGTCGCGCTCTGGAAATTCGACGCCATGGACGAGAAGACCTATGCGATCGAAGATGAAAAGGGGGGGTGCGACGGCGTCCTCGTGGCACAGGACATAGGGTCCAGGGAGAATTTCCTGAAGCCCGGATTGTATGGGACCGCAGGGCTGTTCGACCGCGGCAAATGGCGCGTTGTGGTCGGACATCGGGAGACGCTGTCGCTGCGGAATGATTTCTCCATTGAATGCGTCATCAAGCCGTTTGACGTCCAGTCGTTCAAGACGATCCTGTGGAAGGGGTCGCGGAAGGTGTCGCCCGAGGCGATCAACTACTACCTGGACATCCGGGACGGGAAACTGGAGTTCAAATCGAAGACACGGGACGGGCAATGGATCGTCTATGCGACGCGGAAGCCGGTGATCGAAGCGGATCGATGGCACCATCTCTTCCTGTCGTTCAAGGACGGGCATGTGGTCATGGCCGTCAACGGCGTCGACTGCGAGATTCAACCGCCGGCGGACGGCGTCCAGGCCCCCGGGGAACTCGTCGTCAACGGCCATGACCTCATGATCGGCGACGGGACGGCGGCCTCGGGCCAGAGCAACTATTCCTTCGATGGACTCATCGACGAGGTGCGGATTGCACGGGGGACGACGCCGTCCTTGGACGGACGCGGCAAGAGCGACCTCTATCTGCGGATCGTCCGCGAGCAGTATGCGGCATTGGAGGAGTTGAATGGCACCATGAGGGCCGCGATCGCCGCCACGGCCGGCGGCGACGCCACGGGGCCGGGAGTCCCGGAGGCATGGGTCGACCGGCTGGTCCTGCAAAGTCAGGCGCTGGACCGGCTCCGGAACGAGTCGTCGGAGGCCAACGCGCGGTTCATGGCCGCCCTTGAGCGCGCGATGGCGGAAGCGAAGTATGCGGCGCTCTTCGGGTCCAACGAGCCGTTCGCCGTCACGGTCCTGCC
>CAYXFW010000731.1:0-1785 GCA_964464305.1 uncultured Verrucomicrobiota bacterium | reverse complement strand
CGCCCGCACGCCGACCGACCTCCTGCTCGGCCGATTGCTGCAGGGCGCGATCAGCGGCTTCATCGCGTCCGCGATGGCCCTGGTCGCTTCCACCAGCCCGCGGGAGAAGCTCGGTCTCGCGCTCGGCACGTTGCAGACGGCGACGGCGATGGGGGTCGTCTTCGGTCCCCTCGTGGGAGGGCTGCTCGCCGACCTGATCGGGTACCGGCCGGTCTTCTGGATCACGGGCGGACTCTGCTTCGCAAGCGGCGGCATCGTCGCCCTGCTCGTCCGGGAACCCCGGGAGACCCTTCCGAACCACTCCGGACCGATCTGGGACAACTACCGCGCCGTCCTCGCGACGCCGCAGCTGCTCGCCGCCGGGCCTGGGCATCTTCCTCACGTATGCCTGCATGGGACTCGTGCAGGCGGTCTTCGCCCTCGTCGTGGAGGGGATGACCCAGCGGACGGAGTACCTGAGCACGATCACGGGACTCGTTTACGGCATGCAGGGAGTCTTCAACGCGATAGGCGCGCCCTGGTGGGGCCGCAGGGTGGATCGGATCGGATACGCCTCGAATCTGCGCCTCGCCATACTCGGCGCGGCGTTGCTGTATGCCCTGCACGCCCTCGCCCGCGCGCCCTGGCAGCTCGCCGTCCTTCGCGCCGGGCTCGGGTTCTGTCTGGGCGGCCTCCAACCCATTCTCTACTCGCTGGCCGCGCGTCACAGTCCGCCGGAACGGCGCGGGGGGATCCTGGGAGTCGTCGCGAGCTTCACGACACTGGGTCGGGCGGCCGGGCCGCTCACGGGCGGCGTGCTGGGGGCGGCGCTGGGGCTCCGCACGGTCTTCATCGTCGCCGCGGCGGTGCTTCTCGCGGGCGCGGCGGCCATGCGTGGAATGATCACGGAAGATCCGGAATCACGAATGGACAGGACGTCGTGATTCCGGATCTCGTGTCGGGGAATCGATCAGCTCATTTCCTTCGCGATGAGCCGCGTGAGCCGATCGAACTTGGCAAGGGTCAACGAGGGGTAGTAGTGGAGCACAATCGCCCGGAAGGCCTCCGAGAACGGGTGCACCTTGGTCATCCGGCCGGTCGCGCGCACGACGCGCTTCGTGGCCTTGCGGCGCGGGGTGCGGGCCTTGTAGGTCGCGGTGGCCGTCTTGCGGGGGCGCCCCACCTTGCGAACGGCTGTGACCGGAACCGCCTTGACGCCGGCGGGCCTCCGACCGCGGGGACGGCTGATCCCGGCCTTGCGGGCCTTGGCGTTGACCGTGGGAAGGGAGACCTTGTGCTTCTGGGCGATTGCACGATAGCTGAGCTCGCCGGCCCGTAGATCGACGATGATCGCCATCTCGCGCTTCTTGAGCGCCGTACGATCGAGCCTAGCGGGCGTCCGGCGCGTCTTTTTCTTGACAGGCATCTTACCATCTCCAGTCAGGGACCCAGGTCCCTGGTTGGGTCCACGCACGGTGATCCGCTCCCACTGCGGAAACATTCGACTGCCGTGCATCGTGATCGCGCGCCGTCTGCGCGCGTCCTGAGCGTTCCGCATCACGCAATATCGATCAGTATTCTTGCTCTCTTCAGACCTGTCAAAGGAAAAAGCACGAATTCACACCGTTCGGGCGACGAATTGGGGCGGTTCACAGCGACATTGTACAAGGCTGCTTCACAGCGGTCGGAGGGGGCCAGACGGCAGCATCGCATGGAAGTCTCCCGTACGCGTCCGAGGGGGGCGGCACGACATGACGGATATTTCCCTTGGAGTGCACCGGGTTATTTGCTTCTCTGATTGCGGCC
>CAYXFW010000730.1:0-1785 GCA_964464305.1 uncultured Verrucomicrobiota bacterium | reverse complement strand
GGCGGGGATGCGGAGCGCAATGTGAGCCCCAATCTGGTCGAGGCCATCCGCTATGCGAAGGGGGTGGGGGCGAAGGTTGCGGGCATCGTCGGCCGCGACGGTGGCTACACCGCGAAGGCCGCCGACGCGTGCGTCGTGATTCCGGTTGTGAACGCGGAGGCCGTGACACCCCACACGGAGGCCTTTCAGGGGGTCGTCTGGCACCTGCTGGTCTCCCATCCGCTGTTGAAGTCCGCGCCCACGAAGTGGGAGAGCACGGCCAAGGCGTCCGCGTCATGAGCGCCCCGGAGACCCGAGCGATGAACGTTCCCCGCCTGCAGGACCTCCGGATCAAGATCTTCTCCGACGGCGCCGACCTCGATTCGATCCTCGAGGCGCGCCAGCGGGGGCTCGTGAAGGGGTTCACGACGAACCCGACGCTGATGGCCAGGGCCGGCGTGACGAACTACCTGATGTTCGCCCGCGAGATGCTGCGGATCGTCCCGGACCTTCCGGTGTCGTTCGAGGTGTTTTCGGACGACTTCGACGAGATGCGGACGCAGGCCCTGGTGCTGAACGGCCTCGCGCCGAACGTCTACGTGAAGATCCCGATCTCGAACACGAAGGGCGAATCGGCCTGTCCCCTGATCGGCGATCTCGCGGCGCAGGGGCTCAAGCTCAATATCACGGCGATGATGACGCTGCGGCAGGTTCGCGATGTGGCGGACGTGTTGAATCCGGCGGTCTCGGCGTTCATCTCCGTCTTCGCCGGCCGGATCGCCGACTCCGGCCGCGATCCGCTGCCCGTGATGGCGGAGGCGCTGGAGGTTCTCCGCCCGATGCCGAAGGCCGAACTGCTCTGGGCCAGCCCGCGCGAAGCGCTCAACATCCTGCAGGCGGAGTGGCTCGGCTGCCCGATCATCACCGTCACGCCGGACCTCCTCGCCAAGGCCGCCAGCTTCGGCAAGAATCTCGACGCATTCTCCCTCGACACCGTGAAGATGTTCTACAACGACGCGCAAAAAAGCGGGTTCAGCATATGATCATCACCCAGACGCCATTCCGGATCACCCTCGGCGGCGGCGGGACGGACCTGCCGTCGTTCTACCGCGAACATGGCGGCTTCGTGTTCACGATGGCGATCGACAAGTACATGTACATCATGCTGCACCGCCTTCCGGTCACCGAGCGGAAGTCGATCCTCCGGTACACGCAGGTCGAAACGGTCAGCACGATCGACGAGATCCGCCACCCGCTGGCGCGCGAGGCGTTCCGGTTGATGGGGCTCACGGACTACGTCGAACTGACCAGCATGGCCGACCTGCCGGCGCGCACGGGTCTCGGATCCTCCGGCGCCTACCTGGTCGGGCTTCTGACCGCGATCCGCACCTACCAGCGCAATCCGGCGCCGCTGGCGCGGGTCGCGGACGATGCGTGCCGGATCGAGATGGACATTCTCAAGGAGCCGGTCGGCAAGCAGGACCAGTACATTGCCGCCTATGGCGGTTTCCGGACCCTGGAGATTGCAAAGGACGGCGCGGTCACCGTCGGCAGCGTCCCGGTCGACTCGACCACCGCCCTGGAGTTGGCCCACAAGGCGCGGATGTACTACACGGGGATTCAGCGGTCGGCGACCGCCGTCCTCAAGAACCAGGACGAGGCCTCGCGCCACGCCGACCGGCCGGATCACGCGCGCGTGGTGGACGCGCTGCTGAGGATCAAGGAAATCGGCCACCGCATCCACCACGCATTCATGGACCGCGATCTCGACGCGTTCGCCCGGTTGATGGACGAGCACTGGCAGTG
>CAYXFW010000729.1:0-1787 GCA_964464305.1 uncultured Verrucomicrobiota bacterium | reverse complement strand
GGAGGCGGTGCCGGCCGGCCCGACATAGAAGAGATGCGCGCGGCCTCCGGAAACCCTGAGCGCGCCGTCCTCGACGCCGAAGACGTCCTTGACCTCGTCGTTGGATTTCCATCCGGCGAGAGTCGCGCCGTCGAACATCGACACCCACCCCTCGTCCGCCCCTGCAGGGACGGCCAGGGCCACCGCGGCCAGCAGCATGAGGATCGTCTTCATCGGGGAAGCTTTACCCGGGCGGGACGGGTTTGTCCACTATTCCGCGGCCTGTTCGCGCCGCGGCGGGTGTCGGGCAACCCGCCTCGTTGACGCGCGGGGATGGCGGCTCTACGATGGCGTCGCACTTGGAGACGATTATGGCAGAGCCGAAACGCCGCCCGTTCGAACCCCGCGTCACCGTCCGCAGCGCCGCGCCCCGGGGGGCCGGGTCGCGTCCGGTTTGCATGACGGTGACGCCGACGGAGGACAGCCGGACGCTGGAGGTGGTGATCGGAGGACGGATGCAGTTGTCCCGCCGCGGCGCCCGCCGGCTGCTGGACGCCCGGTGCGTGTTCGTCAACGGACACCGGGTCTGGATGGCGCGCCACAAGGTCGATTCCGGCGATCGCATCGAGGTGCATGTCCCTGAAACGCCATCCCCGGCAGAGCGAAAGCCCCTGGCGCTGACGCCGATGAAGGTCCTGTTCGAGGACGGCCGGGTCCTCGTGGTCGACAAGCCTGCGGGCCGGCTGTCGAACGGCGAAGACAGCGCCGAGGCGATGATGCGCGAACGGCGGAAGGACCCGGCGCTCCGGGCCGTCCACCGGCTCGACCGCGGCACGACGGGCTGTCTGATGCTGGCGAGGAACGACACGGTGTTCGAAGAGGCGGTCGGCTGGTTTCGCGACGGCCGGGTGCAGAAATCGTACGAGGCCATCGCGTGCGGTCGCGTTCCGGGCGGCCGGCGCGTGATCGCCAGCCCGATCGACGGCCAGGAGGCGGTGACCCGGGTCACGGTGGTCCGGGCGACGGATGAGGCCTCGCATCTCCGGTTGCGGATCGAGACCGGGCGGACGCACCAGATCCGGCGTCATCTGGCGGACCTTGGCCATCCCATCGCCGGGGACAAGTCCTACGGCACGTCGCGCGAATCCACCGAACGCCTGCGGGCGCTTCCCCGGCAGATGCTTCACGCGGTGGAGGTGTCATTTCCGGCCCAAACCGGAGATGCGCCCGTGGTCGTCAGCGCCCCGGTGCCGCAGGATTTCCTGGACGCGCTGGACCGGCTCGGGTTGCGGCAGGGGGGCAGAAGGACCGGCGGAAGGCCGGCTCAGTTGCGGTGACGGAAGGTGATGCGGCCCTTGGTCAGGTCGTAGGGGGAGATCTCCACCGTCACGCGGTCGCCGTTCGTGATCCGGATGAAGTGCTTCCGCATCTTGCCCGAAATGTGCGCCAGGATCTCGTGTCCATTCGACAGCTTGACCCGGTACATCGTCGCGGGGAGGACCTTGGCCACCACGCCATCCGCGGTGATGCAGTCCTCGACGCTCGCGGGCTCCGCGGCCATCGGTTTGTTCGGATCGGGCCTCATGTGAAGCGGCATGATACCAAACCATCCCGCGAACGCAAGCCCGGGCGGACAGCCCAAATCATCGGCTAAGAACGAACCATGCGAGCAAAGCCCGTGTGAAGTACGCATGGATACGGCCGCGACGGAGCGCGGCCCTCCATGCCGGTTCCATAGAAATGCTAGAGGACGGTCCTGGAGGGCGCCGCTCCGCCGTGCCCTGCGAAGCGTCCTCGCGAAGCAGGGT
>CAYXFW010000728.1:0-1795 GCA_964464305.1 uncultured Verrucomicrobiota bacterium | reverse complement strand
GGATGGCCGAGGTCACCACGGTGGCCAGCAGTTCGACCAGCGAAAATCCGCCGCGCCCGGGACGCGGCTTCATGGACCGATGTATGCCCACAGTCTCACCGTATTGGGTTCGTTCTTGCGATACTTGACGTAGACCGAGACATAGAGCACGTCGTAGGAGGCGCTTCCCCCGTTGATGTCGACATAACAGAGGCTCGTGACGATGGGATAGCTCTGCCCGAGAATCGTGAGAACCTCCCCGGGATCCGTCAGCGTGCGCACCCACGCGGAGCCGGACCAGGAAAGGTAATTGGTCGTGTAGCTCAGCGTTTCCGGCTTGACGGCATCGAAGCCGGCGGAGCGGATATCCTCCAGCCGGCTGTTGGCGGCCTCCAGGCCGAGGCGGTGGTTCCGGGTGACCGAGACGGTGCCGGAGGACAGCGACACGAACGCCCCGGCGGCCAGCGCGATCACCGCGAGGATCACGCACGTCCAGATGACCTCGACCAGGGTCGAGCCCCGGCGGCTCGACCGGAGGCGGCGTCGCGCATCACGGCTGTTTCGGGGAAGGTTCATACAAACGCAACTCCATGGGTTCGCCGTCGGGCCCGACGAGGACCACCCCGTCCGCCGTGATGCGGTCGACGCGGCAGCCGTCGACCGTCTCGCCGATGCCGACCGTCCGCTTGTTGACGATCGCCAGCGGTCTCTGCGGATGCCAGGCAATGCCCTGAAGCTTGTAGGTCGGCTTCGGCGGTTCCGGCAATGTTCCGGCCGTCATGGCGGGATCGTCGGCCGTCTCCGCCGGTTCCACCGGATCGGGCGCCGGGGCGGGCGGCGCCTGGTTGATGCGAAGGCCGCCCAGCACGTCGGCGATGTCCGATTCCGCCTGCATGGTGGACCGGCGCTTCTGAAGTTCGTCGATCACGCCCGACACACGTTCGGCCAGGGCGCGTTGCGCCTGAAGCGCCTCGGCCCCGCCGCCTCCATCCCGGCATCCGCAGGCGGCGACGACCAACGTCACGGCCACCATGCCCGCCGCGAGGCGGCGGACATCGATACTCGCCGGGATCCGGGTCATTCTATTTGGGGTTGTAGGCATGGAAGAAAGTCATGACCACCTGGTACGGAGGATCGATCGAGGGACGCATGGACGTGAAGACCGCGACGTCAAGGGCCACGAGGTTCCCGGGCTGTTCGGCAGCCTCCGCGAACCGAAGCACCCGGTCGAGCGTTCCATCGCCCCTGACCACGGCGCTCAGGCCCTTGCGTGCCCCCGAGGACTCCTCGATCGCGAGGGAGTTGAGCGTGAACCCGGTCTGCCGCGCGATGTCGTTGAACAGAGCATTCAGGTTCTCGCGCCCCTCGCTGCCGCTGCTCGCCGTCAGGTACGAATTGCTTGCGACGGACAGGGCATTATGAAGCATGATCCGGAGTTCGGGCGCGCTTCCCAGAAATTCATGACGCCAGCGCAGATCGCGGTCGGTGCGGCGGCCGTACCACACGCCGCCGACGCCGACGAGCGCAAGCACGACCGGCGGGACGAGGAGCCACATCCTCAGCCTTGTCTTCGATCGGATGAAAATGCCTACGTCCACGTTCAGGGCTCCTGGGTCGTCCGCCCGTCCTTCAGCATCCCGCTGAAGGTCAGCACATACTCGAATCCCGTCGGTCCGCGGGCACGGCGGCTGCCGATGAGCACAATGCTCTTCAGCCGGGTGCGAAGGACCGGGTTCTCATTCCACGCCGTCATGATGTCCGTGTCGCTCCGCCGCTGCCGCTCCACTTGGGAGCGAATGCCATCGGACGATCCGCA
>CAYXFW010000727.1:0-1800 GCA_964464305.1 uncultured Verrucomicrobiota bacterium | reverse complement strand
CTGGGACGGCCCCTGCATCGGCATGTTCATCGCGCGATTCATGCGCGGCTAAGGTACCGTCTGGACGTACGCCCGGTCCTCGGCGCTCAGGTTCTGCAGCGCGATGCGCAGTTCGGCGCCCTGGGCGTTGCTGAGGATCACATCGGCCCCCGCCCTGCGGACGAAGCGGGCCTCGACCGTGGCGCCGCTGGACGAGGTCCACGTGCGAAGGGCCTGCGACGGCGGGGCGGCGGACGGCGGAATGGCGGGGGCCGCCTTGGGGATGTGGGCGTCGAGAAAGACGATCGCCTTCTCGTACCAGTCCTCCGACGGCAGCGTGTGCGCGATCTTCGGCTCCTCCAGGAGGATCACATGCTGCAGGGCCTTGCTGTAGCCCGTCGCATAGTAGGCTGTGGTCTGTTCCCGGTTGAAATCCTTCTCGCCGGTCATCAGTGCGTACCGGCCGCGCTCCCGGGCCAGGGCCAGAGTTGCGTCGCCGGGCCTGCCGAAGCCGACGCCCCACGACTTCGCGGGATCGCCCGGCACCTTCATGGGCTCCCAGTAGCTGACGCCCATCACGAAGATGCCCCCGCTGAAGATCTCGGGGTGCGTCATCGCCAGCATGCTGGCCACCCGTCCGCCGCCGGAGAAGCCGGACACGTAGATGCGGTTCGCATCGATCTTGTAGAGCTTCCGCATGTTGAACACCGCATCCAGGGCGAGAGGCAGCCGGCGCCGGAGCGGATCATGGTCGTTGCCGGAGCGGTTGGCGCCGATCCAGATGAGCCGGTGCTTCTGCATCAACGACGCCCATCCCCCGGGGATGCCGCCGTCGTCGCCGGCGTTGACCCACACGAGGAGTCCATGGGGCAGGAGCGGCGAATAGCCCTGCGGAACGACCGTCTCGAAACTCTCGTCCGCGATCCGGTACTCCGCGCCCCCGGCGGGCTCCGTCGGCGTGATCCCAGTCTTCCCGAGGATCGACGCAAGAGTCGAATTCGGATCGCGCTCCGTGAAGGTCAGCTTGAGGCGTCCCACCTTGTGCGCCGTCGCCCCGGCCCCGGCGGCTTCGGACGCCGCCAACGCCAAGCCGCCCCCGCAGACCGCCACCGCCATCCACATGCGCAACGTGGTCATCGTCAGATCGACGCTCTCACAGCCCGCCGCCGCCGTCGGGATTCGGCAAAAGACATCCCGCGACCTCCGTGACGCTGGATCCGGATCGCCGCGTCAAACGCTCCACGGCGCGCGATAGTCGCGCGTGAGCCATGCCGGGTTCCCGGTGCCGCCGGTGAAGGCCAAGCGTGAGGGATCCCAGCGGAGAACCTGCCCGTGGTAGTAGGCCAGGTTCATCAGGTGACAGCAGATTGCGGAGCGGCCGCCGACGATTTCGCTGGTGACCGGTTTCTGGCGGTCCTTGACGCGCGCGAGGAAGTCGTCCGTGTGCGACTTGCTCTCGTAGAGCTTGATCTTCGCGTCGGCCAGGAACTGCTTCTCGGCCTTCGCGACTTCGGCGGCGCAGGAGGTCTTCTGATCCTTGCTGACGTACGAGGCGAGCGTTTCGCCCTGCCGGATGAACTCGAACTTGCCGCGATTGACCTTCACTTCGCCCTCGGTCCCGAAGAAATCAACGCCAAAGCCCTCCTTGTGCGTCACCGTCACGCCGTTGGCGTAGACGAGCATCGCGCCGCGCTTGTCGCCGGCCTTCGCGGGCGGGCGGATCTCCACCGGACCGCTGTTGTCCATGCCGAGCCCCCACTGCGCGATGTCGAGGTGGTGGGCCCCCCAGTCCGTCACCATGCCGCCGCCGAACTCGCGGTA
>CAYXFW010000726.1:0-1800 GCA_964464305.1 uncultured Verrucomicrobiota bacterium | reverse complement strand
CCATGCCGCACAGCTTCCGGAAATCGTTGACGGCATGCGAGGCGTTCGCCGCGCTTCCGCCGACACCGAGCAGGAAGAGCCGCCCGCCACCGGCGCGCACGCCGGCCAGCAGCGCCGCCACGCGCCCGATGGCGTCGCGGTCGAGCCGCCGCACGATCTCCGCGGTCTCGGCCAGATGCTTGTCGATGAAGTCGTCGCTCATGGCTTGCACCCCGACATGCTATACACCCGGGCGACAACGTCCAGCGCGGCGCGCGCGGCCGGAAGGCCGGCGGACGGCTCGCGGCCCAGCCGGATGTCCTCCAGGAACTCCCCAAATTCGGCCGCCCACGAGGTGTCCGTCCCCGGGTATTCCCAGACGGCAGTCTCGGGGGGGCCCATCTGCGGCAGCATCTTGTGGTACGCGAGACGCTCCACGCCGTAGCTGCCGCCCAACCCGTCGATGGCGAGTTTCGCGTCGCGTCCGTAGATTTCGAGCGAGAACAGGTTCTTCCATTCCGTGCAGCTCACGTGCAGAAACGCGGTCTGGCCGCCGGCCGTGCGAAGCGTGAGAAAAGCGTTGTCGTCCACCGGCATCTTCCAGAAGTAGGTCGCCGCATGCCCCGCGACCTCCGTGAAGTCGCCGAGAAAACACCCCGCAAGGTCGATCAGGTGGACCCCCTGGTCGATCAACTCGCCGCCGCCGGACTTCGCCGGGTCCGCGCGCCATTCCTTCTCGTAGCCAAGCCGCCCGCCGTGGCCGTAGCGGCCGCGGACGAACATCATCAGCCCCAGCGCGCCGGATTCGAAGATCTCCCGGGCCTTGCGGAGGGCCGGATGGTAGCGGTGGTTGAAGCCGACGCGGACGAGCCGTCCGGCCGCGCGGGCCGCCGCGATGACGCCGTCCAGTTCGGCAACGTTCCTCGCCGCCGGCTTCTCGACGAGCACATGCTTCCCGGCCTGAAGCGCGGCGATGGAGATCTCCGCCAGCGCATCGTTGGTTGTCGCGACCACGACGATGCCGACATCGTCGCGGCACACAAGATCCCGCCAGCCATTGCAGACCGCGGCACCAGCCGGCGCCGCCAGCGAGCCCGCGCGCGCCGCATCGGCGTCCGCGCAGGCCGCAAGCCGCGCCCCGCACAGCGCGGCCGCCCGCTTCCGCCCGATCAGCCCGCACCCGACGATGCCCACACCCTGCGTCGTCTCGCTCATCGTGATTCACCCCAGTCCAGATTGCGCTCCTTCGGCGTGATGCGGCGGAGCGTATAGACGTCGCTGCCGGCAAGCTCCGCGGCGTGTCCCGGCAATTCCCGCCACGGATCCCAGACGGCACTCAGGAGCCGGCCCGTGATGTTCTTCGACACCGCGGAGGCCAGAAATACGCAGAGGTCGGCCGGGGCGCGAAAGGCGCCGGGATCGGAGGCCTCCAGCGAGCGGTACGCGGCCTCGAAGTCCCTGGATCCCGCAGCCGCAACACCGGCCTTCCGCACTTCGCGGAGCATGTCCGTCGGAAGCACGCCCGGCGCGACGGCGTTGACCCGGATGCCCAGGGCGCGGGTCTCGTCCGCCAGGATCTCCGTGAACCGGACGAGTCCCGTCTTGGCCACGGCGTAGGCGGAAAAGTTCGGCCGCGACCCTGTGGCCCCGCCGCCGGCGAGGTTGACGATGCTACCGCCGCCGCCCTGCACCATCCACGGCACGGCCAAGCGGCACAGCCGGACCGGCCCGAGCAGGTCGGTTTCGATGGCCCCGCGCCAGGCATCCCAATCGTTCTCCCAGGCCGGCCCGATGGGCCCCTGGATGGCGGCGTTGTTCACG
>CAYXFW010000725.1:0-1800 GCA_964464305.1 uncultured Verrucomicrobiota bacterium | reverse complement strand
TAGGCACATGACGGAGATCAACGAAAGAGTGTCAAACGGAAATCAGGACGTGACACGCACAGTTTTCCAAAATGCCTTCCTTGTCCTCCTTCTCCCTTCTCACTTCTTGTCATCGGAGCCCCTTCCCTGCAAGATCTCCCCACCGAAGGAGACCGCCCGCATGAAGTCGCTCAGTACCGCCTTCGCATCCGGAAGACTTGCCTCCTGCGTGGCAACGGCCGCGCTCGCCGTTCTGGTGACGGGCCTCGCCGCCGCGAACGACGGCGCGGTCGGGGTCCGGCCGTACGAACTCGACTGGGCGAACCGGATCACTGACGACGTGCCGGCGCTGGTCGATTTCGAGGCGCCGGAGGCGTGGACTGTCGAGACGCGCAACGCGGTCGCGACCTTTGTCCGCACGCGACGGCAGCAGATCTGGGGCGCTCATGTCGGCGAACTGACCTACCGCGGCACCAACTCCGCCCCGGAGGTACGGTTCGGACCGGCCGCGCCGATCCCCGTCACCACGCCGTTCGACGCCGTTCAGGCGTGGGTGTACGGCAACAACTGGGGTTATTCACGCACGCCCGGCACGCCGCCGGTGAACCTCGCGATGCGCTTCCGCGACGCCAAGGGCGAGTTCGACGTGCCTCTGGCCACCGTCAACTGGAAGGAGTGGCACCTCTGCAGGCGGCGTCTCGACGCGGCGCAGATCGAGCGGGCGCGCGGCGGGGTTTCGTTCTGCGGCCTGGTCGTGCGCGGCGGAAAAAACACCGAGGACCGCACGCTCGGGTTCGACAACCTCGCCGTGTTGACCGAGGCCTTCCCGCCGCTCGCGTTCTCCGCGCGCCCGCGGCGCGGCATCGACCCGCCGCCGGGCGGCATCCCGGGGGTCAACACCGGCGAGGGACGCCTCCCCTTCCCCACGAGGCCGGAGACGATCCTGCCGCAGGTTCTGGACCCCGCGTGCCGGACCTCGGCGAAACAGGACGGCGATGCGTTCCTCTTCACGAGCGACAGCCGTGACGGGCGCATCACATGGCGCTACGTGCCGTCGACCGGGACCTTCGACGACCTTGCCGTCCGTTGCGACGGCCGCGGCGGCGAGATCCGCCCCTGTGTCGGCGGTGGCGTCTTTCTCGCCGGGCCCACGGGCGCGGTGGCGCCGGACCGCATCGAACCGCTCGGCATAGGCTTCACCAACGGCGTCGTCACGGCGCGCTGGCGCCTGCGCGCAGGCGACGTCGCGGCCGATGCCACATTCACGCTGCGAATGTGGGGACGGTCGCTCGTGATCGATGTCGCGGCCTCCGGCGGCACCGTCGCCGAGGTGCGCTACGGCCGGGCCACCGGGCTTGAGGATCCCCGGCTTGTCACGAACCCCTACTACGTCATTCACGGCGGCCACCCCGCGGTCGCCGTCTCGGGTCCGGTCTCGCGGCCGCTGTTCCTGGCCGGCCACACGGACTGGTACCTCTCCAATGCGTCCCTGCCATGGGCCGCTCCCGGCCTTGCGACGAACGGCGTGAGTTTCAACGGCGGCACGCGGTACATCCCGCGCACGGACGGACGGCGCATCGACTGCTTCGACCGGATCTTCCTCGTGGTGTCCACGCGCTACGAGGAAACGCTGCCCACGGTGCCGAACCCGGTGTCGCCGTGGAAGCACGTCACCGGCACGCGCGTCTGGCGGGCTCACGGCGCCACCGACCGCGAGCAGGACGCCCGCCACTGGCGCGAGGTGCGCCGTCTCGGCATGACCGAGGTCGTCGTCACGGACCACGAGACCGGCTGGCGCGACGGCGGCGAGAGCTTCACGTT
>CAYXFW010000724.1:0-1805 GCA_964464305.1 uncultured Verrucomicrobiota bacterium | reverse complement strand
GGGAGAAGGCCGCCTCTGCAGGGCCACGGCCGTCACTGCGGATGGGGAGTGCGGGGGGGCGGGGACGCGCGGCCAGCGGCATCGGGTCGAAGCAGCCGGGGGCTTCCGCGTGCAGCAGGATCTCGTTGCCGAAGACGTCGAGCAGGTAGATCCCCATCGCCTCCCCGTCGCCGGTCATGCGCGAGCACAGGAAGTGGTGGTCGCTCAGAGGATACGGGTCCTCGTATTTCGGCTTCACCGATACGAAGCGGTCGAAAAGCTGCCAGCCCTCCTCGCGGATGAGATTCGTCGCACTCGCGGGCCAGGTCCGCACCACCGGCCCGCGGCCCTCCAGCCCGCGCCGCCGGTCGACCAGTGCGAGCGCGCCCCAGGGTCGGTCGTGGCACGAACTGAAGGTGGCGAGGAAGAGATCGGAATCCGGCACGGCGCGACCCTCGAGGACGGCGCCGGGCGAGGCGGTGTTGTTGCCCCAGTAGAGCGCGTGGCCGGTGCCGTCGGGATAGACCGTCCAGAGGCCCTGCGCGTCGCCGAAGTTGCGGTCCACGTATTCCCAGCGGTCGTACAGGATCCGTCCGTCCGGCAGCAGCGCGCCATGGCCCTCGAACAGCGTGCTCTTGCCGATCTGGCGGATGTTCGAGCCGTCGGAGTTCATCCGGAAGAGATTGGCCATGATGTGCCGGTTGCACATGCAGTACTTTGGCTCGCGCGTGGAACTGAAGGCGATGCCGCCGTCCTGCAGGTACAACGGGTCGAGGTCGTCCACGTCGGCCGCCGTCGTGATCTGCCGCCGCCCCGCCCCGTCCGCGCCGACCTCCCAGACGTGATAGCTGTCCGCCGGCGTCCTCCGCAGCGACACGAGCACGCGCGTACCGTCGAAGCCGACGTCCGGATCCCGCACGACGCCCTCCGGGGAGTCGATCAGCGTGCGCACCGTGCCGCCGCGGGCCAGGTCGATCGCCTTCAGCGCCCCGCCGGGCGTGAACCGCCCGCTGTTGAATTCATGCTGCGCGGCGGGGAAGAAGGTCTCCGTATTGTGATGCCCCTTGGTGTACTGCGCGCGCACGACGAACAGGATCGGATGCCCGCTCACCAGCGGATTGGCGATCAGCGCCTCGCGCCGCAATGCATCCAACCCGGCACGGGCCGCGACGCCCGCATCTCCCTCCGCACCCAGCCGCGGCGCGAGGGCGTCGAGGCGCTGGAGGTACCCTGCCGCGCCCGGGTAACGGCCGCCGAACGACACAGCCAGATCCGCCACCGCGGCCCGCAGCGCGGCGACCTCGTCCGCCGGTGACTGCGGCCCCGAGCGCGCCACGGTGGCGGCGGTCAGCAGGCAGAGGGCGAGACGGAGCGATGCAGTCATGGGGATGTTATGCCAATAACCCGCCTCCGCGGCAACCGGGGAAAGGGTGGCGAAGGCCGGATGGATGCGTGGAGGGGGGCGTCACGGACGGATTGGGCTCATGCGAAGGGGCGAAGGCGCGGAGAGTAAGAGTAGGAGTAAGAGTAAGAGGGAGGAAGAGGAAGACAGGAGCATGGGACAGGCGGAAGTATGAAGGATGCCCTCGATCTTTGGGGGTGGGTTTCGGTCGGCGTCGGGGTCAGGGCGATTCTAGGCGTCCCTTCGATCCCGATAGCGATAGCGATCCCGATGTCGATTCCTCTTCGTACCCGTTCCCGTGCACGTTCCCGTACACGACAGCCCCGTGTACATGAAAGTGAACCGCTTCGCAATGAACTGGTACGTCTCTGGGAGAACGGCAGAATATCGAATACTGAACCGCAGAATCACGAAAGACGGGCTG
>CAYXFW010000723.1:0-1806 GCA_964464305.1 uncultured Verrucomicrobiota bacterium | reverse complement strand
GAGCGCATGGATTCGGTCAAGTCCGGCAAGTTGTCCGGCATCGTCAGCTACCGCCGGTTCGCCGATGTGGCGTCCCCCTCCCTGAGTCCCGCCGACACCGGCCTCGACAAACCCGACACGCTCGTGGCCAACGCGCGAAACGGCCGCTCGTACACCGTTCGTATCGGCAAGGCGACGACCAACTCGATGCGCTACATCGCCGTGGCGGCGGCCTTCACGGCGCCCCCGCTGCCGGAGGCACCGAAGGAGGAGACGATCCCGGGCGACAAGAAGCAGCACGAGGACGCCGTCAAGGCCCGGAAGACCGAGGACGACAAACTCGCCGCCGAAATCCGCACCTTCAACGAACGCGCCGGCACGTGGGTGTATCTCGTCGAGTCGTCGCGTTTCGAGAATCTGCCGATGGAGCGGAAGGATCTTCTCCTGCCCCCGGAGGAGACGAAGCCGGCCAACACAAACACGCCGCCCGCCGCCGCCGCGCCGTAGCCGCGCAGTCGCCATCCCGGCGTATTGCAGACCACATCCGGAGCCGTGTGCGATCCCCTGTGACTGCGACCGTGGGTCGCGGCCTTCCCGCACACCGATGTGCTTGCACGCCGCGACCAACGGTCGCAGCTACAGCAGACCCGTTTTGAAGCCGCTCCTCGACTCTCGACACCTGCTGCGGTTCCGGCGATGCTACCGGGCGTGATTGAGAAACTCGAATGGACCGAGGACGCACCGCCACAGGGATTGCGGCTGGATGCGTGCGTGCTCGCCCGCTGTCCCACCAGCAGCCGCGGACTGGTGGTTCGCGCGATCCTGTCCTCCGACGTCCTCCTGAATGGACGGGCGGCGCCGAAGGGCACGCGCATCGCCCCGGGGGATCGACTTGCCGTCGTCCGTCTGCTCGAGCAGATCGATCCATGGGTCGTGCCGCAGGCGACGCTTCCGCTGATCGTTCTCGCTGAGGATCCGGAATTCGTTGCCCTCGACAAGCCCGCCGGAATGGCCGTGCATCCCCTGGCGCCGGGTGGAACCGGCACGTTGGCCAACGCGCTGGCCGCGCGATTCCCGGAATGTGTCCGGGCGGGTGACGAGCCCGCGATGGGCGGCATCCTGCACCGGCTTGACGGCGGCACCTCGGGCGTCATCCTGGCCGCCCGCACGGCGGCGGCCCACGAGGCCATTCGCGGGCAGTTCCGCCGGCACACGGTAGAGAAGACCTATCTGGCCGTCGTCGCCGGGGACGCAGCCAGCGGCGGCCGGATCGAGTCGCTCCTCGCGCACACGCCGGGCGACCGCGGTCGGATGCGGGTTGTCGCGGACGCCACCGATGCGCGTGGCGAGCGGGCAATGCGAGCCGTGACCGAATACGAGCCCCTGGGCCACACGGAAGGAACCACGCTGCTTCGCGTCCGGATCGAGACGGGCGTCACCCATCAGATCCGGTGCCAGATGGCGTTCATGGGACACCCGATCGTCGGCGACAGAGTCTATGGACCGGATCCGTCCGGCGGCGGCATGTCGCGGCACCTTCTCCACGCCGCATCCATTGTCTTTGCGAGACCGCGCGACGGGGTCCGCGTCCGCATCGAATCGCCGGCCCCTGCGGCGTTTCAACTCACGCGCCGTACTGGGTCTTGATCCAGTCGCGGTAGGCGCCGCTGCGGACGCCATCCACCCATGCCGGATTGGACAGGTACCAGCGCACCGTCCGGTCGAGTCCGGTCTCGAAGGTCTCCTCCGGCCGCCAGCCGAGTTCCCGTTCGATCTTCGAGCAGTCGATGGCGTAGCGGCGGTCATGACCGGGCCGGTCGGGCACAA
>CAYXFW010000722.1:0-1812 GCA_964464305.1 uncultured Verrucomicrobiota bacterium | reverse complement strand
GCAACTCGCCCGTCCCGGAGCGCCCGCCACCGGACGCCTGAAGCAGGAACTTGGGGTCCACGGCACGCTCCTGCTCTACATCGGGAATCTGGAAAGCTACCAGGGCATCGATCTGCTTCTGGAAGGCTTCCGGATCGCGGCGGCCGAAGCGCCGGATCTTTCGCTGGCCGTGATCGGCGGGGCCTCCGACGACGTAAGCCGGTACCGCGCCAAGGCGGAGCAGATGGGGCTCGGCGGAAGGTGCTTTCTGCTGGGGCCGCGTCCCTACGGGGAACTCGACGCCTACCTTGCGGAGGCGGATATCCTGGTCTGCCCCCGCATCCGGGGCATCAACACGCCGATGAAGGTCTTCGCGTACCTTCACTCGGGCCGGCCCGTTCTGGCCACCGACCTCGTGACCCACAGCCAGATCCTGTCGTCGCGGGAAGCCTGGCTGGCGCCCGCGAACCCGCAGGATTTTGCGGCGGGCATGCTTCGGCTGGCGCGTGATCCGGAGTTGCGTCGGCAGTTGGGCGACAGCGGGCGGGCCTTTGCGGAAGCGGGGCACACATTCCCGGCCCATCGTCGGCGACTGGCGGATGCCTATGACTGGATCGCCGGCCAGCTCTGCAACGTCCCCGGCGCGCCGCATCTCTGACGGGACTGCGGGCCCGGTCAATCTGTGCCGACCAGCAGAATCTCCTCCTTGGTCATCCGCCGGGTCTTCCGGGCCGCGCGCAAAATCGCAAGAAGCTGAACGAGTAGCGATCGCTCGACCGTCTCCGAGTCCGGCACCGTGTCCAGCACATCCGTCAAGGCCACCTCGATCGAATCCGAGGACATCCCCGACCGCACCGTGAGAATGGAGCGGCCGGGTAGGATCTCGACCAGCCGGAGGCCGTCAATGCCCCTCAGGTAACGGCTCGGACGCACGACGACCAGACCGGAGCCCTCGCCCACAGGAACAACCGCCGCGCCAGCCGATTCCGGCTTTGGGCCAACGACGATGCTGCGAACCGCCTTGACGATGGCCTTCGCCCGGTCCTTCCCCAAACTCGCCAGCTGCGCCAGGGTACTGAGAGGGAGCGTCACCGTGACGGGCATGCTCGGCTCGTCGAACTTGGGAGGACGGCCACCGCGGGAGACCCCCGCCGCAACGGCCTTGCCGCCGCGCCCCGCACGACTCCCGTCGCCCCGCGCCGCCCTCCAGACCTCGCGGCCAGTGCCCCCGCCTGTAGACCCCATCGTCATTGTGAGCAGATTGGCAGAATGAGCCTCGCATGGCAAGTTTCGGCCACAAGCGGTCGGTTAATAGTCCAATCGTTTCCACACCACTTGTTTGCGCATTTACCAGGCGCTCCAAAATGTGCCTCGGTCTGGAAATCGGCTTGATTCGCCGGCGCAGTTTGGGGTACAACTAGACTTTCTCCGGGCCTTGCGCCCGGGGCACTGGAGACCCTGCACGCATATGGACAAGAAGACGACCGCGATTATCGATGGCAACGAGGCGGCAGCCTACATCGCGCACAAGACCAACGAGGTCTGTGCGATCTACCCGATCACCCCCTCTTCCAACATGGGCGAATGGGCCGACGAATGGTCGGCGCAGGGCCGGAAGAACATCTGGGGCACGGTTCCTGCCGTGGTGGAGATGCAGAGCGAGGGCGGCGCGTCCGGCGCGGTCCACGGCGCGCTGCAGACCGGCGCCCTGACGACGACCTTCACGGCGTCGCAGGGGCTGCTGCTGATGATTCCGAACATGTACAAGATCGCGGGCGAGCTGACGGCGACGGTCTTTCACGTCTCCGCGCGTTCGCTGGCCTGCCAGGGTCT
>CAYXFW010000721.1:549-1812 GCA_964464305.1 uncultured Verrucomicrobiota bacterium | reverse complement strand
AAGTGTTCCTCGATGGCGCGTTTGCTCTTCCCGATGACCATGAGAACGTCGCGCAGGCCGGCCTCGGCGGCCTCCTCGATGACGAACTGGATGACCGGCTTGTCGACGATCGGCAGCATTTCCTTCGGCTGCGACTTCGAGACGGGCAGAAAGCGGGTTCCGAGACCTGCGGCGGGGATGACGGCTTTGCGGATCATGCGGGTTCTCCTTCCGGCGGCACGTAGCGCGGTTTCAGCACGCGGCATCCAAGCCGGGCGAGTTCCTCCTCGAGACGGAGGTACATGATGTCGCCCTCGTAATGGCCGACGATCGCGCCGCCCGATCCTGTGAACTTGGCGCTGGCTCCGACCGAACGGGCGACGTCGACCATGTGGAGGTTGCCGCTCCCGATTTGGTAGATGGCTTTTCGGAGGTCGAAGTTGGCGTCGAGCAGCGGACCGATCTCCTGGCCGCGTCCGGCGAGAAGCAGGTCCCGCACCTGAAGCGCGAGGCCGGCCCAGGTCTTCATCGCGTTGACGACTTCCGGCTCGCCCCGCTCCCATCGCGCGCGGATGTTGTTGTGAAAGACCTCGGTACCCTCGGACAGCTCGGTGCGGTAGGCGATGTACAGGTTGGGCAGGAGGGAGAGGTCGAGCGGCTGGTAGTCGCCGTAGCCCTGCTTCTCCATTAAGTCCCGGTTGAAGTCCATGCAGACGAGTCCGTCGTAGGCCTGGGCGACGCGGTCCTGGAGGCCGGCGGGAATCCCCTGTTCGCGGGTTTCGACCGAGAGGACGAGGTTGGCGAAGACAGGTCGCGGGATGGAGACGCCGTAAAAGGCGCAGAGCGCCCGCATGCAGGCGGTGATGATGGCGCTCGATCCGGCGAGGCCGACCTGCTGGGGGATGTCGGAGTGGTAGCGGATCGTGAAGTTGCGGTCGTCAAGCGGGATGCGTTCCGCCTGGCAGTAGTCGTGAAACCGCTTGATCGCGGCCTTGAGCAGGCGGATGCCGCCGTAGTAGCCATGCAACCGCACGTCGCACACGAGGCCGTCGAGGCTTTCGAACCGGGACAGGTCCCGCTCGCGCGGCACGATCTCCATCTCCGGGGTCTCGTACAGCGTCACCTCCGCCTTGAAGTTGGAGAACGTGAACGCGATCGTCCGGCCGAAGTAGCCGTCCGACGGATTCCCGACCAACCCCGCCCGGGGATATGCATGCGCTCGGATCATCCTGATACCCTGTCCGTTGAAAGCATGAGTTTGCCGTCCCGGACGGTCCGCCGCAA
>CAYXFW010000721.1:0-539 GCA_964464305.1 uncultured Verrucomicrobiota bacterium | reverse complement strand
CACAAGTTCCCGCCCAAATCATCGGCTGAGGACGAACCCTGCGAGCAAGACCCGTGTGAAGTGCGCATGGATACGGCCGCGACCACGCGCCGCTTCGCGTCGGAGTGGCAGGCGGAGCGCGGCCCTCCAGGTCTGTTCCATGGAAACGCTAGAGGACGGTTCTGGAGGGCGCCGCTCCGCCGGCGCCGTGCAGGAGACCACCGAAGCATCGTTTGTTCCCGATCGACTCTTCTTAGCGGATGATTTGGATCCCGGGGTTCCGCGGGTCGTGAAGAGCGGAGGATGGGGGAGGATGGGGGAGGATGGGGACATAGAAGCAGTGGCGGGTTGCCTCGGTACCGCATGCAGTTGCCGGGCTGGAGGGATCGCTGCTATGTTGAGTGCGTGCCCAAAGGAGGACAGATATGAGAACGACTGCCGTGATGGTTGGCTCGGGAGTCGCGCTGCTGGCATCGGTTCTGACTGGCTGGTGCGATCCGGCGGTGATCCCGCTGGATGGCGAGTGGCAGATCCGGATGGATGAGGCGGGCCATGGAATC
>CAYXFW010000720.1:0-1813 GCA_964464305.1 uncultured Verrucomicrobiota bacterium | reverse complement strand
AGCGCCCCCACGGGCTCGTTCGCAGCCATGCCTCGATCTCGCCGGTGTCCGCCTCGGCGGCGCGGTCGAAGACCATCGGCAGCCACACGGCCCGCATGTCGGTGGTGTAGCGCAGCGCGTTGTACGGGCAGGCGTCTCCCACGGGGCAGCCGTCGGTGCACCGCGCAGGGGCGCCGGCCGGGGCACGGTCGCGACGGAAGAAATCGAGCGAGCCGAAGCTGGCCACGCGGAGACACCGGCGATCGGCGAGCCAGTGCACGATGTCCATGTCGTGGCAGCACTTCGAGATGATCATCGGCGAGCTCTTCGCGGTCACCGACCAGTGTCCGCGGACGAACGAATGCGCCTGGTGCCACGGCATGACGCCTTCGTTGGCCTGGATCGAGACGAGATCGCCGAGGACTCCGGACCGGACGATCTCCCGGGCCTTGCGGTAGAACGCCGCAAACCGGAGGACGAAGCACACCATCACGCGCCGGTCCGCGGCGCGGGACAGCCTCTCGATCTCGAGGACATCCGCCACGCGCGTCGAGATCGGCTTCTCGAGAAGCACGTGGCAGCCGGCGCGCAGGGCGCCGGCGCAGTGCGCGTGATGGTCGTTGTCCTGCGTCGCGACGAGGATCACATCGGCGCCCGGACCCGCCGCGAGGAGGGCCTCGGCACTGGCATAGCCGCGGAAATCGTCGCGGCCGGAAAGACGGCGCACCTTTTCCACCCGCGCGGTCACCGGGTCCGCGCCGGCCACGATCTGGAAGAGCTCCGGCCGCTTCACGGCCAGGGACGTGTAAGTTTGCGCCCGTGCGCCGCAGCCGATGCAGGCGATGCGCAGCGGTCCCGTTGTCGCCATGGTGCTCTCCTTCGCCGTCGCGGATCCGGGGCTGAACGCCCCGCCGCAACCCCACCAGTTTCGGGTCAACCGGGCCGGAAGGTCAAGCGCCGGCGAGCCTGCGGAAGGCGCGCTCGGCGCATTCGAAGCGGGCGGTGCCGATGCCGCGGATGACGACGAATGCCCGGCCGAGGCGTTCGATTTCCCGCACATGCAGGGCGAACAAGCGGTCGCGGTCCGACGGATTCTCACGCAGCGGATCGGGAATCCACGGGAGGTCCGGGTAGCACAGCAGGTAGACGTGATCGTCCTCCGCGTCGATGCCCGCGAGGATTTCCGGATGACAGCGGCCGAAGACGACCTCGCTCCAGATTTTGTAGTTCAGCAGGTCCGTGTCCAGGATTCCGAAGGCAGCCGTGTCGGGAACATGCCGGCGCTGGCTCGCTACGTGTCCACGGCTCATGGGCAGCAAGAGATCGTAGTCGTAGCGAGGGCCGTGGGCCTCGAGGTACTCCCTTGCGTACTCCGGGGCCAAGGGCACGTCGAACGCGGTTGCGAGGTGCACGGCCAGCGTGGATTTACCGGACGACTCCGGGCCGGCCAGGACGATGCGGAGACGCGAACGCGGCCCGACGTCGCCCGCATCGCGGACGCAGCGTCGCGAGGCCTCACAGGGCGATGACGATGGAGCATCCGCCATAGGTGTCGTCCCTTTCGAAGGCATCGATCGCATCGAGCGCCAGGCTGCGGGCCACGAAGGGTACCACCTGGACGCGATCCGAAACGCGGACGGGAATCCGGAGCGTGAACAGGGCATGGTTGGGCTGGTTTCCCTCGATATAATAGCCGAATGCATAGCCGAACTCCGCCGCGATATCGAACGAGACGCGTTCCGCCAGACTCCCCGTCAGACCGCCGATGGCGCGCAGGAGATGTCCCTCCGCCTGGAAGTCGTACTGGTCACGGAGTTTCAGCGTCAGCGGCCCC
>CAYXFW010000719.1:663-1827 GCA_964464305.1 uncultured Verrucomicrobiota bacterium | reverse complement strand
GCGACGGGGACATCCTGCGGGTCGGGGCCCTGGTCCGGCACACCACACTGTTGGAGGCGGACGACGTCGGGCAGCTCTTCCCGATCATCCGCGACGCCGAACAGGTGATCGCCGACCCAGTGGTGCGCAACCGCGGCACCATCGGCGGTTCACTCTGCCAGGCCGACCCGGCGGAGGACCTCTCCACGGTGTGCGACGTGCTGGCGGCCCTCGCAGTCATCAGGGGCCCCGGCGGCGAACGGATCCTGCCCCTGGCGGAGTTCCACCGGGGCGCGTACGAGACCGCCGTCGCACCGGATGAACTCCTGTGTGAGATCCGCTTCCCGATCCGCCACCGCTCCTCCAGCGCCTATGAAAAGGTTGAGCGCCGGGCCGGGGACTGGGCCGTTGCGGCAGCCGGCGCCGCCGTCACGCTCGCACCGGACGGCAGCATTGCCGACGCCGCCGTCGGCCTGACCGCCGTCGGGCTCGACGGCACCGTCGCCGGGGTCGCGGACGTGTTGCGCGGAGAACGTCCCGGCGAGGACTTGTTCGCGGAGGCCGGGAGCCTGGCGGCCGCAGCCGCCCGGCCCGTCGAGGACCAGCGCGGCCCCGTCGACTACAAACGCCATCTGGCCGATGAACTCACCCGACGGGTCCTGCGGCGCGCCTGCGCCCGCGCGGCACAAGCCCACCCGGTACAAGCCCGGACACAAGCACAGGAAGGCTGAGACCATGCAGATCAGCATGAGAATGAACGGAGACGAGGTCAGCCGCGACGTTGAACCCCGCGTCCTGCTCGTCCATTTCATCCGCGAAGTTCTTGGGCTCACCGGCACGCACTGGGGCTGCGACACCTCCAACTGCGGCACCTGCGTGGTCCTCATGGACGGCCAGCCGGTCAAATCCTGCACCGTGCTGGCGGCCATGGCCGACGGACACGACATCCGCACCGTGGAAGGCCTGGCCAACGGCGCCACGCTCGACCCGGTGCAGCAGGGCTTCATGGCCGAACACGGCCTGCAGTGCGGCTTCTGCACCCCCGGCATGATGCTCACCGCCCGGGCGCTGCTGGACCGCAACCCCGACCCGGACGACGCGCAGATCCGCCAGGCCATCTCCGGGCAGATCTGCCGGTGCACCGGCTACGCGACGATTGTCCGTTCCGTCAAGTGGGCCGCCAAC
>CAYXFW010000719.1:0-653 GCA_964464305.1 uncultured Verrucomicrobiota bacterium | reverse complement strand
CAAGGCGCGGACACCGCCGGCACCGAATCCTCTCCCGCCACCGAGGACGTGAAGGCATGACCACCGTCGCAGACCACGGCGCCCACGCGCCAAACCCGGCGGCCGGGGATCCGAACCGGCCCATCGGCTACGGCCGCATCCAGCGCAAGGAAGACCCCCGCTTTGTGCGCGGCAAGGGCCACTACGTTGACGACATCGTGCTGCCCGGCATGTTGCACGGGGCCATCCTCAGGGCCCCCGTCGCCCACGCCCGTCTGCTGACCATTGACACGTCCGAGGCGCTGGCGCACCCCAAAGTGCTGGCCGTCATCACGGGGAAGGACCTTCAAGCCCTGAACCTGGCGTGGGCGCCAACCCTGTCCGCGGACGTGCAGGCGGTGCTGGTCACCGACAAGGTCCGCTTCCAAGGCCAGGAAGTGGCGTTCGTGGTCGCCGAGGACCGGTACGCCGCCCGGGACGCGCTGGAGTTGATCGATGTCGACTATGAAATCCTGCCCCCTGTCATCGATGCCCGCAAGGCCCTGGACGACGGCGCGCCCGTCATCCGCGACGACCTGCCGGGTCGCACCGACAACCACATCTTTGACTGGGAGGCCGGGGACGCGGCCGAGACCGACGCAATCTTCGCCAGTGCCGACGTCGTCGTTGCCCAG
>CAYXFW010000718.1:0-1828 GCA_964464305.1 uncultured Verrucomicrobiota bacterium | reverse complement strand
GAAAGAGTGTCAAACGGAAATCAGGACGTGACAACTGCCATACGGCCACACGGCCACACCGCCATACTGCCACACTTCCCCACCGTCCTGTGCGTTCACTCCGGGCTTGGATCGGGCGCGGGGAATGCCGACACTGTCCGGCGTGAACCTGATCCTGATCGAGGCTGCGGAGGTGGGGGCGGAGGGGCGCGTGGAGTTGCGCGACGGGCGTGCGGAGCACCTGCGGACCGTGCTGCGCGCCGCGCCGGGCCTGCGCGTCCGGATCGGGCTTCTGGACGGGCCGGTGGGGACGGGCGAGGTCGAATCGGCCGGATCGGAGTCGGTCGTCCTCCGTTGCGTCTTCGACGGTCCCGTGCCGGCGTGGCCGCCGGTCGACCTCCTGCTCGCCCTGCCGAGACCGAAGGTCATGAAGCGGCTCTGGGCCCAGCTCGCCGCTCTGGGCGTCGGCCGCATCCTTCTGACCAATGCGGAGAAGGTCGAGCGGATGTACTTCGACACCCATGTGCTGGAACCCGGCCTCGTCCGCGAGCGGCTGATCGAGGGGCTGCAGCAGGCGTGCGACACGCGCCTGCCGGTCGTCACGATTCACCGCAGGCTGAAGGTCCTTCTCGAGGACGAACTCGATGCCTTATGCCCGGACACCTTCCGGGTTGCGGCGGACCCTTCGTTCGATCGAACCCTGCCCGCCGCGATGGAGGACTGCGGCGGACGTCGTCTCCTCCTTGCCATCGGTCCGGAGGGCGGCTGGACGCCCTACGAACTGGACCTCCTCGCGCGTCACGGGTTCGCCGGCGTCGGCCTGGGACCGCGCATCCTGCGGGCGGACACCGCGTGTGTCGCGCTCCTGGCGCAGGCGCAGGCCGGCGGGGGATCGAAGCCGCTTCACCAACCCGTCCACGCCTGCGCCGTGCCGAAGCTGCCGGCGTAGAAGAAGCGGCCCCATCCGATCGTGATCAGGAAGCACCCGTACAGCGCGTGCTCGAGGGCGGAGGCCCACAGCGAGCGGGTCCGCAGGTATGTGTCCGTGAAGAACCACCCGCCGATCAGCGTGAACGCGACCGCCCATGGATTGAGAAAGACGATGTGCGCGGCGCTGAAGGCGAGGGCGGCTGCCGCGAGCTGGACACCGCGGCGGGGGAACAGCGGGGCGTACCGATGCAGCAGGAAGGCACGGTACACGATCGCCTGCGGGACGACCGAGAGCGCGGGGTAGAAGACTATCAGGACGCCCCACAGGGCCGGGCGTTCGCGGGGCAGATGGAGAAGGGCCGACGGACTGACGAGAAGCAGCGCGCCGGTCAGGACCGCGACCGAGACGAGCCACCGCACCAGGATGCGCCGCCGGTCCGCCGGTCCGCAGCGTCCACCCCGGAACACGCCCCGGTCGAACGAGCGATCGCGTATCAGGCAGACCCCGACCACGGCTGTCGCGATCCAGAGCGCCGGGAGCACGGGCCGCCCGGGCGCGAACAGCGCCAGTGCCAGCGGCAACCCCGCGAAGAGAAGCAGGAACTCGGCGCCCAGAATGGCCCGTCGGACGGTCACGCGCCCACGATACCACGGATCCCATGCGGACGGCGGGTAGGGCGGGGCGGCTCGCCCCGCCGATCGGGGGTCCCGTGCGGAGCGTCATCGTCGTCGTACAAGGAGGGCCGACCGCCCAAATCCTCGCCCAACGACGTTTGAAAGCCCACTCAGGTTGCCTCGAGAGGCTTCCGCACGGCCGCGACAGAGCGCGGCCGTCCAGAGCCGTCCTCGCGTGAGTCTCGATATTGCTCTTTGGAGGGCCGCGCTCTGTCGCGGCCGTATCCATGTGTAATCGAGGCTT
>CAYXFW010000717.1:0-1830 GCA_964464305.1 uncultured Verrucomicrobiota bacterium | reverse complement strand
ACCCACTCCACCTTTTTGATTAGCGACAGCAATACGAGGAACCACGGATTTCACGAGTCGCACGGATGGGAAACCTGTCGGGTCAGGCCCTCCGGATCCGGGAGCATTGGGGCCTTCGTCCCGGGTGCCCCTGCCTATCCGTGGCATCCGCGAAATCCGTGGTCTTCCTGCCGGGCCGGGGGGCAGCTTGCGCCGGGGGGGCGGGGCGGATACCATCGCCCGGCTTTCGATACACATGAAGTGCATCATCCAGATTCCGTGCCTGAACGAGGAAAAGACTCTTCCGGTCACGTTGAACGACCTGCCGAAGTCGCTGCCGGGGATTGACGAGATCGAGATCATGGTCGTCGACGACGGGTCGACGGACCGGACGGTCGCAGTGGCGCGGGAGTGGGGCGTCCATCACGTCGTCGGGTTCCGGCGGAACCGCGGGCTGGCCCGGGCATTTGCGCTGGGGATCGATACCTGCCTCGCGCGCGGGGCGGATGTCATCGTCAATACGGACGCCGACAACCAGTACTACGGTCCGGACATCGCCAAGCTGGTGGCGCCCATCGTCGCCGGCGAGGCCGACCTTGTCGTGGGCGACCGCCAGACCCAGAGCATCGAGCATTTCTCCGCGCTGAAGAAGTGCCTTCAGAAACACGGCAGCCTTCTCGTCGGGTCGATCTCCGGCATGCACGTGCCGGACGCGACCAGCGGCTTCCGCGCGATGACCCGCGACGCCGCTCTCGAGCTGAATGTCATCAGCGATTTTTCGTATACGCTGGAAACACTCATCCAGGCGGGACGCAAGAAGCTCGCGGTCGTCAGCGTGCCGATCCGGACGAACAAGGTCCTGCGAAAATCGCGGCTGTTCCGGTCCGTCTTCTCGTTCGTCAAGCGCTCGGCGGCGACCATGGTCCGGGTCTACACGACGCACGAACCGCTGAAGGTGTTCTTTCTGGCGGCGCTCGTGCTGATGATCGGCGCGCTGATCCCGTTTGGACGCTTTCTCTATTTCTACATCCAGTCCGGGGCGGCCGGGCACGTCCAGTCGTTGATCCTGGGCGCGGTGCTGTTCATCGCGAGCGCGTTCCTGTTTACCGTCGGCGTGTTGTCGGACCTGATCAATGCGAACCGGAAGTTACTTGAGCAATTGCTCCGGAAGCAGAGGGACGTGCGGGGGCCCGACGTTCCCCCGGAAGGTGGAGGCGACCTGTGACCGTTCGGAAGCGTGTGGCTGTCGAATCGGCGGTGATGATCCTGGTCGGCGCGATGGCGTGGTGGGGGCTGGGCTGGCGGGTCGTGGGCGGTCTTGCGGCGACCCTCGGCGCGCTCCTGCTCGCCGGCACCGCGATTTCGTCCGCCTTTGCCGCCGGAGTCCTGCGATGGAAGGACCGGCTTGTTGCCGCCGTCGGCCTCGTGCTGACTTGGTCGCTGCTGACCCCGCTGTTCCTTGTCGGCTTCTCCCTTGGGCACCTCATGCTCCGCCTGACCGGGAAGGACCCGCTGCGCCGCGAGTTCCCATGCCGCGAACCGTCCTGCTGGCTGCGCCGCCCGCCGTCCGGCGGCCCGGCAAGCTACCGCCACCTCTACTAGTCCCCGGAGACCCCATCCCCATGACCCCCGAAGCCGGCAAGCCCACAACGATCCTTGGCATCAGCGCCTTCTACCACGATTCCGCCGTGGCGGTGATCCGCGACGGGAAGATCCTCGCGGCGGCGCAGGAGGAGCGGTTCTCGCGCAAGAAGCACGACGCGCGGTTCCCGCAGCACGCGCTGAAATACTGCGTCGAAGCCGCGGGCCTTCACGGCGGCGACATCGATGCCGTGGCATTCTACGACAAGC
>CAYXFW010000716.1:0-1835 GCA_964464305.1 uncultured Verrucomicrobiota bacterium | reverse complement strand
AGCCTCTCGGCCATCGACGACCTCTACGAAACCGTGAAGAAGGACTTCGGCGTACTTGGCGGCAAGATCATCGGCGCCGGTGGCGGCGGGTTTGTGCTGCTCTACTGTCCCGAACAGGGTCGCGCCCTCGACGAGTTCATGGCGGCGCAGGGCATGCCGCGCGTCGCCTGGTTCCCGGCGATGTACGGATCCCGTGTCGTGGCGGACCTTTCGGACTCGGACGACTACGACGCGCAGAGGGCCTAGCGTGCAGACCGTCATCCTCTGCGGCGGCATGGGCACGCGGATCGCGGCGGTCGCGCGAGGCCTGCCGAAGTCGCTCCTTCCCGTCGCGGGGCGGCCGTTCATCGAGCACCAGTTCGAACGCCTGGCAGCTTGCGGGCTGCGCGACGTTCTGCTCTGCACCGGCGCCGGTGGCGACCGGATCGAGGCGCACGTGGGCGACGGGAGGCAGTGGGGAGTGAACGTGGCCTACTCCCGCGAGGCGCCCGACCGGCTGCTCGGGACCGGCGGTGCGTTGGTGAACGCGCTGCCGGCACTGTCCGGGGCCTTCTTCGTCATGTACGGCGATTCCTATCTGACCGTCGACTTCGCGGCGGTTGCGCGCGCATTCGAGGCGTCGGGGTGTCCCGCGTTGATGACGGTCCATCGCAACGAAGGCCGCTGGGACGCCAGCAACACCCGCGTCGACGGCGGGCGCGTGACGTTCTACTCCAAGAAGGCGCGCCCCGGTGAGGCGGCATGGATCGACTACGGACTGACCGCCTTCCGTCGGCCGGTCATCGAGGAGCGACGCGCCTCGCCGATGCCCCTCGACATGGCCGCCATCCTCGGCGACCTCGTAGCCGCCGGCCATGTGGCCGCCTTCGAGACCCCCGACCGCTTCTACGAGATCGGCAAGCCGGAGGGGCTGGTGGAGCTGGATGCCGTGCTTCGAAAGCAAACCGGACCATAACCAAGTGTAAAGTGGTTCTTGCATCCGGATCGTCCACGTGCAAGAGGCATGGGCGCATCTTTGATCCTGCGCAACGATGACGAAGAAGCTCACGCGGGCTTCCCGTTCGGCCGGGCCGGCGGCCCAGCCCTACCACGATCCCACGGGTACGGCGGGTAGGGCCGGCCCGCTGGGCCGGCCGTTCGAGGGATCCCCGTTGCCATGCAAACTCGGAGATGCGCCCAAAAGGCATCCATGGTCCGGCTTTTCCGGTGCGTACCGCATGGACGATGCGCCAACCCTTCCGGATTTCGTTGAACGGGCCGGCGGATTCAGGGGTCGATGGTTGGCGCGCCTTCTCGACCTCCCGAACAGGACCTGATAGGTTGATCCCATGACCTCGCGGGAACGGATCCTCAAGGCCGTCTTCATCGATCGCGACGGGACGTTGAACGACATGGTCTACGATGAGACCCATGGCACGTTCGACTCGCCCCGGCGTGCGGAGCAGGTGCGCCTTCGCCCCGGCGCGGCGGAGTTCGTCCGCGGTGTGCGCGAGGCCGGCTTCCTCGCCGTCGTCGTGACCAACCAGCCCGGGTTCGCCAAGGGTACGCTGACGCAGGCCGACCTCGATGCCGTCCATGGGCGGCTTGCGGAACTCCTCGCGGCGGGCGGGGCGGCGTGGGATGCGCTTTACGTCTGCCCGCACCACCCGGGCGTTTCCTCCTGCGATTGCCGCAAGCCGAAGCCGGGCATGCTGCTGCAGGCGGCGAAGGAGCACGGCATCGACCTGGCCCGCAGTTGGATGGTCGGCGACGGCCTCGACATCATCGGCGCCGGCCGCGCCGCCGGCTGCCGGACGATCCTGGTCGCGAATCTCAAGATCGAACAGATCGAGCGG
>CAYXFW010000715.1:0-1847 GCA_964464305.1 uncultured Verrucomicrobiota bacterium | reverse complement strand
GGCCGGCACCGCCCAGAACCGCGGGGTCTCGCGCCGGCGAACGAGGCGGACCGCACTCCAGACCGCCAGTACCGCCAGACCTCCGAACAGCGTGGCGTACAGAATGTGAGAGGCCGTCGTGTGGTGTTCGGGCGCAAAGAGCAGTTCGCCGAACCCCCACTTGTTCCGCAGAAAGGTCACGCCGATGACGCGCTTGATGTAGGCAGCGGTGAGATTGAACGTCTCGGTCTGGCCCGCGCCATGCCTGGCGAGCGTCAGCAGCACGGGCCAGACGCCTGCGAGAAAGAACGGGATGCCCCAGCCCAGGCGAAGACAGCGCCATCCGCGCAGGCTGCCGCGTGCGATGGCGGCCAGGAGCACTAGGATTCCCGTGAGCAGGAAGCTGGCGGACATGTAGTTGGTCCAGAGCGCAAGCCCGGCGAGAAGTCCAAGCATGGCGACGCGGATGAACCCCGCGCGGCCTTCCGCGCCGAGGCGCTGGATGCGAAGGCAGAGCCACAACACCCATGTGCCGAGGCAGAACGTCGCCGTGTAGCCGCCGTAGGTCAGCACGCTATACCAGAGCGCCGTCCACGGCGGGGCGATGGCGGTTGCGGCCGCGACGACCCCCGCCCTGCGCCCGCCGATTTCCGAGAAGATGGCGTAGGTGCCCGCGATCCAGCCGAGGGAGAAGGCGATGGAGGACAGCGCGAGCGAGATGTCCGAGACGCCGAAGAGCGCAAAGAACACCGCGGCCAGATAGGCCTCCAGGGCGCCCATGTAGTGCTGGCCGTAGTAAAAGAGGGGGAAGTCCTCGCCCCGCAGAATGTGGAGGGCCATCAGGCCGGGGGTGGCGGAATCGAAGTTGGACACGTAGTCGAAGACCGTCAGCGCCATGCGAAGGCCAAAGGCTGCAGCCAACACGGCGGCCAGGCCGATCCACGCCGCCCGCGTGCGAAGGATGGATGCGAGTGCGGTCACGTTCAGGATCCCTCGTAGCGAATCGAGCATGTCGCGGCGCCGCCGGGCCTCAGGCCGATGAAGCGGATCCCGTCCCCCATGTCGGCCGGGAAGATCTCGGACGGGGCATCGACCTTCATCCCATCCGCCCACCGGTAGCGGAGGACAAGCTCCTCCCGCGGATTCTCCGGGACGACCTCGATCCGGTTCACGCCGGCCGTCACGCGCCCGCGTCCGGAGGCCAGGTGCGGTGCCGGGTTGAGGACGCGGAAGATGTATTTGTTCGTTGTCGGCCCGAAGACGCGGACCCGCGCGTAGTCGTTCGTGTTTCGGTCGAAGAAACGGACCCAGTGCGGGTGGTAGGTGATCACATGTCCGACCCCGTGCAGGTCGAGGTAGGCGCGGATGCGTGCGGGGGAGCCCCGGAACGCCTTCGGCGGCATCTCGTATTCCACGCGGCGGGGCGAAAAATTGTAGTAGTCGCACGCGATCATCTCGCGTTCCGACAGGACGGGCAGCAGAGAGGCCTGGGCGTAGCCGTACCCGTGGACGGTGGAGCCGGCGAAAAGCACCCGGGATCCGGGTTCGGTGTTCGCCTTCAGCCACGCCGTCAGCTCCCGGGTCTCCGGTCCCATGCCCCGGTAGGGCGCCGGCCCGCGGTTTGCGTAGCTGCGGGTCACCGCGTAGCCGCCCAGGCAGAGGACCGCCGCCACGATCGCGCGGGTGAACAGGAGCCCCCGTTTGCGCGCGGCGCGCTCCACCCACATCGCGCAGGGGAGGATGAGGACAAACGACAGCGGAATGACGGCCCGGTTGAGCTGGAACTGGGGCTTCCAGAACTGCCCCCAGCCGGTGAGCAGAACCAGCACGATACAGAGGGCGGGGAAGAACCGGCGCGCCCCTCGGTC
>CAYXFW010000714.1:0-1847 GCA_964464305.1 uncultured Verrucomicrobiota bacterium | reverse complement strand
GATCGTGTCCCGGCTCATCGCCGCTTCCGGCGCCGGGTTCCCCGCGCCATGCGCGGCGTGGGTTTCATCCCCCGCCGTTGTTCCAGCTTTCCTCGTCGTGCTCATGCTGTTCGCTGTTCCTTTCCCCCCGCGTCTGCGGGTCTGTTACAGAAGCGCCCCGGCCTCTTCCAACCGCGACCGCGCCTGGTCGCGCATGTAGGCGTCCACGTCCGCCACCAGCGCCGGGTCCACGGCGATTCCATCCGCCGCGCCGCCCGGCTTCAGCCGGGTCGCCATGCGGCGCTGCAAGGCTACGGAGGCGGGCCGGGGAGAAGCCCCGCGGCCGGTCGCAATGGCGGCAGGGGAAGACCCGGCCACGCCTCCTGAAAACTCCAGACGCGAGACGCCGCCCAGGCCGTCCCGGCTTTCGCTCGACGCCGCCAGCCGGCGGCCGCCGAACCCGATCGCGCGGTACTCCGTCCGCACCGCCTTCGACACCGCCTTGCGGATCTCGATGGCGCGCGCCAGGCCGGCCGCGTCGAACTCGATCCCGTAGCCTTCGGCCGAGCGCAGCACCGCCGGCGCGTCGTCCAGGCACGACGCCCGCAGCGCGATGACGTGTCCCGCCTTCAGGCCCGCGTGGTCCTCCGCCAGCGCGATCGCCGCCGTGCAGGGCGCCTCGAATGGATCGAAGTGGACGCGCACCCGGCAGCCCTCGAACTCCCACAGGGCCTCCGTGGCGAAGTGATACGGGAGGGAACCGCCCAGCGGGCTTTCCACGCGCGCCTCCACCATCCCGCGGCGCGTCACGCGCACGTGCTGCTCCGGGGCCACGGTCCACGCGAGATCCGGCGTCAGGCAATGCCGCGGGTGCGCCGCCAGGTCGTCGCGGTGCCGCTCCTGGGGAACCCAGCGGCCGTACTTCTTCGACTCCACAGGCTCGGCGTTCAGGTAGGAGATTGCCGCCTGCAGCGCGTCCAGCCCCTGCGTCAGCATCGGGAAGTACTCCCGCGGATCCAGCCGGCCATTCTGCGCGCGAAGCGCAAGGTCGCTCTCCCGCTCCATCTCGCCCCGGTAGCGGCCGATTTGGCCCGGCTGCAGCGAGAGCACCGACCAGAGGCGGTTCCAGTAGTTCTCCACCAGCTTCGAGTGCGGCCGGCCCTTCGCGTCCACCGGCTCCACATGCACGCGCCGGTAGAACTCCATCGCGCGGTGGCTCTGCCACACGCCGCCCTCGACCACGGCGGCCGCCGGCAGGTAGGAGTCGCGCCACACGCGGAACTGCGCGGCGGTCGTGTCCTCCGCGCGGTAGCTCTGCAGCGGCCGCATCACGAACGAGAATCCGGGGCAGAAGTCCGAGGCGTCGTCGATGCCCGCCAGCAACTGGAAGCGGCCCAGCTTCACGCCGAAGCGGTCCGCGCAGCGGTCACCGCCCCAGGGCCACGGCACGCACGTCAGGAAATTGATCGAGGCGTCGTCCCAGCTCTGCCGCTCCCCCGCCATCATGCGCCGCGGCTCGTCGCCGAAGCCGCCCCGCGCCATCCGCAGCGAGCCCGGGCAGTACATGCCGCCCAGCTTCGCCTCTGTCGGCGAGCGGTGGTGCTCGACCAGCGCCGGCGCCGTCGCCAGGGCATTGCGGATCGTCCGCGTCAGCGTGTGCTTCGAGGCCCGCGGCTTCAGGATCGCGTGCCGCAGTTCCTCCGAGCACTCGCCGGACATGGCGAACGTCCGCGCCGCCAGCGTCATCGACCCGCGGCCCCGGCTGCGGTTCGTCCGCACGAAGATCTCCCGCATCGCCCGCGCCTCCTCCGCGCTCGGCGCCGCCAGCGGCGGCCGGCCCGTCGAACGGCCCCGGACAAGCGCGCGCG
>CAYXFW010000713.1:983-1850 GCA_964464305.1 uncultured Verrucomicrobiota bacterium | reverse complement strand
GCCGGAATAGACGCTGAATCCGATGCTGACCGCCGGGCGGGGCGCGGGGTGCTGGCATGCGAGCGCGTCCACGGGCGACCTCCGGAGCCGACTGGCGGGCGCCTTCCGCCACGCGCGCTACGCCGTCGCCGAGCAGGACCGGCCCGACGCGACGTTATAGGCCTCGCAGGCCTGTCCCTCCCGTGCCAGCAGCAGCAGGCCCGCAACCGTGTCGGCCACGCGGTTGAAGTCGCGGATCTGCCGGCCCGATCCGAGGATCTCCAACCGGCCGGGGTCCTGCCGGAGCTTGCGGAGGAAGTCGAGCACGACGAAGCGGGGCATGCGAGGGCCGTACGTGTTGAAGATGCGTGCGACCCTGACGTCCACGCCGTAGAGTTCGTGGTACATGCGACACTCCATCTCGGCCGCCAGCTTGCTGCAGCCGTAGGGCGAGATCGGTGCCGGTGGATCGGTCTCGACGATCGGGAAGCGCGCCGGCTCCCCGTAGACGGCCCCGGAGGATGCGAGCACGACCCGTGCCGCGGGACACAGGCGACGCAGACCCTCCAGCACGCGCACCGTGCCAAGGCAATTGGTCTCGAAATCCCACCCGGGGCGCTCGGCCGAGAGCGGAACCGACGCGTTGGCCGCCAGGTGGAACACGAACGAAGGCCGGGATGCATCGAGGACCGCATCGAAGTCCGCGGCGCGGCAGACGTCCACCTCCCGCTTGTCGATCCGCCTCGCGGCGCCCGCCAGGTTCGTCCACGATCCGGCCTGCAGGTTGTCGACAACCGTCACCTGGGCGCCGAGGTCCGCGAGCGCCTCCGACAGATGCGAACCGATGAAACCCGCACCGCCTGTAATGAGTATTTTCAAATTTACTCC
>CAYXFW010000713.1:289-973 GCA_964464305.1 uncultured Verrucomicrobiota bacterium | reverse complement strand
ACCGGTCGTTGTCATCTTGCGCAGGCAGGCCCACGGTGAAAAGGCTGCCAGACTGCCCGTGGGAAGGCAAGAACGACAGAAGACATAGAAATCGCTGTACTGGTTCAGCCGCAGCGTCGATTCGGCAAGATGGGCTTGCGAACGGCGTGGAGAGAATGCGTTGCGTGGCACGGAAGTGGGGCGGATTTGTCCAAGGGTTGGAAGGGCGGCCGGTGCCGTCGTCCGAACCTTGGACAGTGCCATCCACGGGATTCTGGTGCGCCACGGTCTATGTCCCCATGACTCTGGCTCACGCAAAGCCGCGAAGAGGCGGTGTGGGGACAGAGATCGGGTGGCGCAGCCGCTCCGCGGGCGTGGGGGGGGCGACTCTAGGCGTGCATCGAGTCGGGGTCATGAGAGTGTCGGGCTGCAAGAGCGTGGAGTGCAGCCATGTCGCCGGACGCAAGGGCGTGTTCATCCCAGGGAAGAACCCACGCCTCCGGGATTCCGGGACTCTCCGCCAACTCTCAACGTCAGTCCGTCTTGAAATGAAGTTTTGGGCCTTCCTTGTCGTCTTGACGCCTCTACCTGGCTGCGCTACGTTGCCGCCACGAAGGGTGTGCATCGATGCCGGCTTCGGCAGGCGGGGCGCCTGCACGGACCAGGAATCTGTTCATGTCGGTGAATCAAAGGAGAACTCACATG
>CAYXFW010000713.1:0-279 GCA_964464305.1 uncultured Verrucomicrobiota bacterium | reverse complement strand
AGGCGAATGCGACCACAAGCGACCTGCCCTTGGCGAATGGGGCGCCTGAGACACGGACCACGCGACGAGCCTGGGGAACACGGCCAGCCTTGCTTCTTGGCCTGGCCGCGGGCTGTTTGACAGGGAGCCATGGCCTGATGGTGGCAGCCCAGGCCGCGCCTGAGACGGGTACGGAGTCGGGCGGCCAATGCCCGGTGATGGCAGGCAAAGCCGGGGCCAACCGACACACGGCCGCCGGAGCCATGTCGATCCGGGACTGGTGGCCGAACCAGTTGAACC
>CAYXFW010000712.1:0-1853 GCA_964464305.1 uncultured Verrucomicrobiota bacterium | reverse complement strand
ACTCTAAAATCAACCCTTGCAACTATAGCAAGCAAAACTACTCTCAACTGCCGACTCTCGCTTGAAGAAGAGGGGCAATTCATGCGGCCAGAGTAGGTATGCACAAGACCCGAGCTGACGCGGAAGGCGTCCCCATCCAGCCTGACACTTGGTGTCACCTGGGATGCACGCTGCGACAGATTGAGGTCACGATGCGGTCATCTTGCGCTCGGCTGGGGTGCACCCGGCGAGCACTGCGCAGACGAGGAGCGCCGCCTCGCGGAGGAGGGAGGCCATCCCGATCGGCTCGGTGCCTGGGGCTGCGGAAAAGCATCCGCAGGAAATCTCCAGCCCGCGCAGCAGGGCGGACGCTTGAGCCGCGAGGAAGAGTATCAGGAGCAAGGAGAGAAGAAGCGCGCCTGCCCGCCGGAGTCCCGGAACGAACAGCAACGCGAGCGCGCCGAGCACCTCGATCCAAGGGAGCGCAAGAGCGGCAAGGTTGACGGCCAGATCGGGCAGAAGGCGGTACGGGTGGATCTGCAAAGCGAACGCAGAGGGGTCGAGTGTCTTGAGGATGCCCGCATAGAGGAATGCGACGGCGGGAATCATGCGCCAGACCCACGGAAGGAGGCGTCTCACAGCGGGCTCCCTCCGGGTTGGACGGCCCGGCCGGCCGCGGTCCATGCAGGAACCCCTTCTGTCACAACCTCCACAGCCTCAAGTCCCCGGGCGATCAGCAATCGGGCCAGTTGAAGCGCATCGCCGGAGTTCGGCCCGGCTCCAAGGACCAGGATGCGTTGTCCCGGAACGAACAGGATCTGTACGGCCGGGAGCCGCGTGTCGAACGCTGAGACGGGAAGCGAGATCGCGCCGGGCACGTGTCCATCGCGGTAGTCCTTGAGGGGTCGGGCATCGAGGATGACGCCGGCGTTGCTGTCGACCGCGCCGAGAAACTCTGCGGCCGGGCATCGGCCGATGCCTTCCTCTGCGGCATGTTGCGCTGCAAGATCGGCCCAGGTGGCACGAAGGCGGAGCGGATGCGGGCGCATCGGGTTCACGGACAGACCGAGCGCGAGCCCGGCAAGCGCAAGAAGCGTCGCCTGCCGGAACGGGCAGGAGCCCGATGACCGTGAAGCGGAAGGAGCCATGCCCTACTCCGCCCCCGGGGTACCTATGCGTATGGGGATCTCGACCCGCGGCTGGTTGGTCGCGTCGGTGTGGATGACGATGCGACGGTCTTGGAGTTCGGGCGCGGGCATCACTCCGCCAAGGGTCACGCGGTAGCCGCCGCCGGGCTCGACCGTGACTGCGGCGGTCATGGGCGGAGGCGCCTCGACCCGGCTGATGGCGAAGCGCCGGACCTGGCCGGGGCGCACGATTATGAGCTTCGTTTCTGGGTGAATTTGACCGCGCGGGATCACGAGTTCCATGGGCATCCATGTTATCGGCCCGGGCATGTTGGCGAAGACCTGGAAGTCCACATGCGGGAACTTCGGATGCGTCGTGAAGACGCGGATCGTGCCCTGAACGGTGCCGGTGGGCGGGGAGGATGCGGACTGAACATGAAGAAGCCATGCGTCCCGGGCGGGTGTCGGTTCGCTCGTTGCGGAGAACCATGGCGAGAGCGATTCCACGCGGCGGATGCTGTATTCGCCGTTCCGGCCCACCTTGAAGCGCGCGGTCTTGCTCTGGGCTTCGTCAGGGCTGAAACGCTCGAAATAGAGCCGGGCCGGCTGGAGCGCGATGTCCTGCGTGACGTGGCCCTGCAGGACGATTTTCAGGGGCGAGCGTTCCGGATCATTCGAGGCAACGGTGATGGTCGAGCGGTACAGGCCGATGCGCCCCACGAGGGGGATTCGCACGTTCAGGGCGGC
>CAYXFW010000711.1:0-1857 GCA_964464305.1 uncultured Verrucomicrobiota bacterium | reverse complement strand
GGACGCAGTTGAAGAAATCCTCGAGGTGGTTCGGCTGGCGCGGCGTCTTCACCCGGTCGTAGCCCTTGGGCAGGTCGGTGCGTGTGACGTGGCGCTCGGGTACGATGGTGAAGCTCGTGGCGTCATGCGCGATGCCGTCGAAGCGCAGCAGCGCATCCTTGCCGCAGATCTCCACCGGCTGCGGGACCGACGTGTTCATGCTGCCGGTGAACGTCACCGTGCGCTCCTGCTTGAGGAACTGGTAGGTGGCCGCCCAGGTGTCCGGAATTTCGCGGTCGTCCTTCAGCACCGCGTTGAGGCCGAGACAGGAGCAGGTGTCGGGGATGCCATGGCCCATGAGATACTGGACAAGGTCCATCTCGTGCGACAGCAGGTCGCCGGCCTGGCCGGTGCCGTAACGCCAGTAGCAGCGCCAGTGCCAGAAATGCCGCTCGTTGAAGGGAATCTGCGGCGAATCGCCGAGCCAGCGTTTCCAATCCAGATCCTTGACCACCTGCGCGGGATCCGGATGCTCCCACTGCGAGTAGTAGCCGTACCAGCGCCAGATGGCGTGCGCGGCGTCGTTGTTGCCGAAGCGGCCGGTGCGGATCAGCGTGACCGGACCGAGGACGCCGGAGGCGATGAGCTCCCGCGCGTGCAGGGCGCAGCCGGACTGGCGCGCCTGGTGGCCGAGCTGGAATACGATGCCGCTCTTCTTGATCGCGGCGCGCATCTTCTTGGCCTCTTCCAGCGTGTGGGAGAAACCCTTCTCACAGTAGACGTCCTTGCCCGCCGCCACCGCGTCGAGCACCATCGGACAGTGCCAGTGGTCGGGCGTCGCAATGACCACCGCGTCCACGTTCTTGTCCGCCAGCAGCTCCCGGTAATCCACGTAGGTCCTGGCTTCGGGATTCTTGCTGCGCTCCACGCCCTTCGCGCGGTGCGGGCCATACACGTCGCAGATGGCGTTCACCTTGATCCCGTCCACGTTCACCAGCCCGTTGATCAGGTCGCCGCCGCGCGTGCCCATGCCGATACATCCCACGCCGATCGTCGAACCCGCGGGCTTCGCGCGGGCGGCGGAGGGACGGAAGCCGGACATCGCGGCCATCGCGGCGGCCGCGCGGCCGGTGGTGCCGATGAAACTGCGGCGGGTCAGCGTGGACGGTGTCTTCATGCGGATCTCCCGTTGGACGGTCTTGCCGGTCTCGACCCGGATGACACCACATCCCCCCGGACCGGTCAATCCCCCGCCTCGGTTTCTCTGTCCCCATCCTCGCCCCATCCTCCGCCCTCGTAACCGCCATGCGGCGGAATGAAGCCCCTGCTCATGCTCCCCCCCGCTGGGTTGCGGTGAAAAACGGGTCAGCCGCCTCACGCCCCGCTTGTCCCATGCCGGTCTGTTTCATGCGGCCTATGGCCCCTGCCCTGCGTCCCCTGCGTTGCACTCTGACCGCAAGACGTAACAGTTCACCAGGATGCACCTCAGTGCTGTTGCGGGAAGTTCATTTCCTCCGATTCCCGCACGTACTTGAACTTGCAGACTCTCGGATCGCCAAAGTTTCCACTCTCGTCATAAAGAAGATAGCTCTCCGCTTTGGGGAACGACTCGCCCTTTCGCCTCAGGAGCGCCAGCACCTGCGAACGAATCCCTAGAATATCATCAATCGTCCAATCCCGTTTGCCGGTCGCCATTACTGCATAGTCCGAATCTTGCCAGCGAACGACGTATACGCACTTGCGCACCCCGTGCCTAGTTAGAATCGGGTGGCACATGACCATTGAGCCATCCTCCTCAACACTCGCGTAACTCTGCGCCCAACGCATGAATTCGTCATCCTCCGGAAGGGGCGGCCCATGTATCACATGCTCTAGATC
>CAYXFW010000710.1:1594-1863 GCA_964464305.1 uncultured Verrucomicrobiota bacterium | reverse complement strand
AATCTCCGCAAGCTCATGGGCGTGCCGGACGACTACGCCGTGCTGTTGCTTCAGGGCGGCGCGAGCGGACAGTTTGCGATGATCCCGATGAACCTGCTCCGCGCGGGCGAGACGGCGGACTATGTCAACAGCGGCGCGTGGGCGTCGAAGGCGATCAAGGAGGCGAAGATCGTCGGCGCCGTCAGCGTGATCGCGAACACCGGCAAGGACATCCCCACCCGGCTGCCCTCGCCCGCCGACCTGAAATGCACCCCGGGGGCGGCCTACGT
>CAYXFW010000710.1:647-1584 GCA_964464305.1 uncultured Verrucomicrobiota bacterium | reverse complement strand
CACATCCAACGAGACGATCGCCGGCACGCAGTGGAAGACCTTCCCGAAGACGGCGGCGCCGCTCATCGCGGACATGTCGTCCGACATCCTGTCGCGTCCCTTCGAGATGAAGGACTTCGGCCTCGTCTACGCCGGCGCCCAGAAGAACCTCGGCCCGTCGGGCCTCGCGGTCGTCGTCGTCCGCAAGGACCTGATGGAGCGCTGCCCCGAAACCGTTCCGACCTTCTTCCGCTACAAGACCCATGCGGAGGAGAATTCGCTCTACAACACGCCGCCGACGTTCGGCATCTACATGCTCATGCTGACCACGCGCTGGCTGCTCAAGATGGGCGGCGTCGCCGGCATCGCGCGGCAGAACCAGGCCAAGGCAGCCAAGCTCTACGCGGCCATCGACGGCTCCGGCGGTTATTACAAGGGGACGGCCGTGAGGGAGTTCCGGTCCGACATGAACGTCACCTGGCGCCTGCCCGACGAGGCGCGGGAGGAGAAGTTCATCAAGGAAGGCTCCGCGAAGGGCATGAAGGGCCTCAAAGGGCACCGGTCCGTCGGCGGAATCCGCGCCTCGATCTACAACGCGTTCCCGCCCGCCGGCATCGACGCCCTCGTCGCATTCATGCGGGAATTTCAGGCCGCCAACGGCTGACCGCGTTTCCTGTTGAAAATGCGCCGGGCGGATGGCATCATCCGCCCGTTCGCTTTTCTGCGCCTGTAGCTCAACTGGATAGAGCGTTAGCCTCCGAAGCTAAAGGTTCCGCGTTCAACTCGCGGCAGGCGCACCACTATTTCCCGCCAAAGATAACGATCTTGACCGCTTTTCATGCACGTTTCTTGCGATTTTACCCATTCGCCCGACACACCCTGACGCCTGACGGAATACCCCGGATTTCGTCGGAACGAGCCGACACAAAAGCAGACACAACTTTGGGGTGCACGGACC
>CAYXFW010000710.1:0-637 GCA_964464305.1 uncultured Verrucomicrobiota bacterium | reverse complement strand
CGGACCGGCACCGGCGGATGCACCTCGATCTACCGCATGCAGGACCGCGGATCAGAAGCGAACAAACCCGTTCATCACCGTCTACCGGTAGTATGCCTTACGATGCCCATTGGGCCATGCCGTACCGTTGGCGGGGTCGATCTGTTTCCTGATCAGGGGCGCTACCTCTTCCAGCGGGACCTGGGCTTCAGCGCCTTTGGGGATCCGGTAGAGATCCGAGCCGGGTTGTCGAGCTTGGAAAGGCAGTGCCATACCGTCCGCCCGCGTCGAAGACCGGGATGGAAGTGGCGGTTCCGTTCATCGCTTGGTGGCCCGGATTCTGGCCTCGCGCTCTTCGAGCGGTCTTGGGCTCATCCCACCAGCCGGACCAGGAACGACTCCAGACTCAGCATCTCCGCCTCTTCCATCGCCTCGTGGATTGGCATCGGGTCCGGGTCGGCTATCGCTTCCTCTGCTTGGTCCAGATACTCCCGCACCGGCGTCCCCGGATCGGCCACCAGCGCCGGCACCCGAATCAGACTGTGCCGGCAGGCCCGGTCCTTGAGTGGATCTTTGTTTGGCTGGAAGAGTCCCATTCTGACCTCCATTGGGAGATCCCGCAGGCGGCGCTCCGCCAGTGCCAGCTCGCCCTCTCCCG
>CAYXFW010000709.1:0-1866 GCA_964464305.1 uncultured Verrucomicrobiota bacterium | reverse complement strand
GCGCCGCCGACGCCGGATGAACGGCCGGCGCGGCCGGGCGAATGGGGGTTCCGGCCATTCGACGGCTTTTCCGTTTCGAGGAACCCGCCGGCCTTTGTCTGGCGTCCGCAGAAGGATGCGGCGTCGTACGAACTCGAGATCGCGCGCGACGCGTCGTTCGGCGGGGCCGTGGCGTACCGGCGTCTCGTGTTCAACGCATGCTGCCCGCCCACGACCCTCGCGGCCGGGACATGGCAGTGGCGCTTCCGGTTCGTGACCGGGAAGGGCGCGACCTCGGAATGGAGCCGAGCACGCCGCTTCTCGCTCGACGCCTCGGCTGCCTCCTTTCCGATGCCGCCCCGCGAGACGATCCTCGCGCGCGTGCCGGCGGCGCACCCGAGGTTGCTGGTTCGCCCGGAGCAGATCGCGGTCCTCCGCGCCGCCGCCGCCGGCCCCCGCGCCGCGGACTTTGCGGCGCTGACCTCGCGATGCGAGCGCCTGCTCCTCCGGCCGCCGTCCTCCGCCGAGCCGCCGACGTATCCCGCGGACATGGAGCGCGAGAGCGACGAGTGGATGAAGATGTGGTGGGGCAACCGCGAGGCGACGATCGCGCTGCTCGACGGCGCCGCGACGCTCGCCTTCACGCACATGCTCGGCGGCCGCGAGGCCTACGGCCGGACCGCCCGCGAGTGGCTGATGGCCGCCGCCGCGTGGGATCCGGAGGGCAGTACGGGCTTCCGCTACAACGACGAGGCGGCCATGCCGTTCGCCTACTACTTCGCGCGCACCTACACGTTCGCCAACGACCTGCTCTCCGATGCCGATCGCGCGACGTGCCGCGCCGTCATGCGCACGCGCGCCGGGGACATGTACCGCCACCTCTGCCCGCGGCAGCTCTGGACACCCTACGAGAGCCACGCCAACCGCGGATGGCACAAGCTGGGCGAGGTCGCCATCGCCTTCCTCGGCGAGATCCCGGAGGCCTCCGACTGGCTCTGGTTCGCCGTGAACAAGCAGTTCTGCACCTACCCCGTCTGGAACGACGAGGACGGCGGCTGGCACGAGGGCAGTTCCTACTGGAGCAGCTATATCGGCCGCTTCACGTGGTGGGCCGACGCGATGCGGACCGCGACCGGCATCGACGCGTTCCGCCTGCCCTACTTCTCGCACGTCGGCGACTACGCGCTCTACCTGCTGCCCCCCGGGACGCCCGCCGGGGGCATGGGCGACATGTGCGACCGGAAGCCCGGCGGCGGAATCGGCGAACTGGTTGCGGACTTCGCCTCCAGCACCGGCAATCCGTACTGGCAGTGGTACGCCGAGCAATGCGGCGCCGGCCCGGCCGGAATGTCGAAGCGCATCGCCTCCGGTGCGGGGCCCTATCTCCAGTTCCTGCGGGGCGCGCGCCCGCCGGTGGCGGTGCGGCCGCCGACGGATCTGCCGTCGTCCGTCGTCTTCCGCGGCGTCGGACAGGCGGTGCTCAACACGGACCTCACGCACGCATCGAACAACGTCGAGATCGTGTTCAAGAGCAGTCCGTTCGGCACACACAGCCACGGCTACGACGCGAACAACAGCTTCCTGCTGTACGCCTACGGCGAACGGCTGCTGATCCCGACCGGCCGCCGCGACCAGTACGGCAGCGCGCACCACAAGAACTGGATGTGGGAGACGAAATCCGTCAACAGCGTGACGTTCGACGGCGGGCAGGGGCAGGGCAAGCGCACCATGGCCGCCCGCGGCCGGATCGTTGGCTTCGCAACCTCCCGGGAACTGGACTACGTTGCCGGCGATGCGACGGAGGCCTACGAGGGCCGGCTGGAGCTGTTCCACCGGCACATCGCCTTCGTGAAACCGGACCTCATCGTGATCTACGACCGGCTCGCC
>CAYXFW010000708.1:0-1871 GCA_964464305.1 uncultured Verrucomicrobiota bacterium | reverse complement strand
GGCAGTCGCAGCGTCGGGATGTGTCTCATTGGTTTGCGCGGACACCGAGGCGATCCGGGCGAAGGCCCGCGCGAGATACGTCCAAAAACTACGCGAAGTGGAGATCCTCAACGCCGCGGTGCAGAAATTTCACGAGAGGGACCACCCCGCATTTGGCGTATGGGTTCGGACCGTCTTTGCGGACGAGTTCTCGAAGATGCGCGCCTTGCAGGACCGGATCGAGCGTCTACGCGCCTCGATTCTCGACGCCTACGATCTGGCGGCGGCGCAGGATTGCCCTCTGGAGTCCGTCTGGCAGGATCCCGACGCCCCCGCGCCTGCCGATGCGCCTCCGGGCAAAGCGGGCGGATCCGGCGAGGGGGCTCCGGATATGGAGGACGGACCGGACCGGGACGATGTCGGGCCGGGGTTCGACATGTGGGCATTTCCGCAGGACGACGGCAACGGGGATTGGAAGGCGACCTGCGCCAAGTTGTACCGGGCGTTGGTTCGCAAGCTGCACCCGGACCACCACGGCACGATGGATGCGACACGGACGGCGTTATGGCACCGCGTACAGACCGCCTACCGCGATCGCGATCTCGACGCATTGGAGGATTGCCTTCGGGCGTGCGAGGGACTGGAGGCGGGCACTTCCACGGTTCGCGTGTCCGTCCTGCGGGAGCTTACGCTGGCGGCCGCACGACGGGTCTCCGTGCTCCGCAGGACGATCGGCCGGCTCAAACGGGAGATTGCCTGGGGTTTCACGGACCTCGTCAACCGCGACCGTCTCGCGGCGCGGTTCCGCCGGGACCTGGAGCGGGATCGGAAGACGATGGCGGTCGAACTCCAGGCACTGGAGGCGGAGGCCGATGCCCTTCGCGAAGCGAGATCCCGACGCGGCCGACGGCGCAGGACGCTCCTCCGCCCGCCCGCTCCGCTGCTCGATTTCGATCCGGGTGAGTTCTTCTGACCGCCGGAATCCGGCCTATTCCGTCTTGAACTCGGAGACCAGGGCCGAGATGCTGGCCTTGGCGTCGCCGAACAGCATCCGCGTGTTTTCCTTGAAGAACAGCGGATTCTCGACGCCCGCGAAGCCGGCGCGCATCGATCGCTTGAGGACGATGCAGGTCTTCGCCTCGTCGACGTTGATGATCGGCATGCCCCACAGCGGGCTGGTCTTGTCCTCGCGCGCGGCCGGGTTGACGACGTCGTTCGCGCCGATGACGATGGCCACATCGACCGTGGTGATGACGGGGTTCACGTCGCCCGGCTCGACCAGTTGTTCGTAGGGCACGTTGGCCTCGGCCAGCAGGACGTTCATGTGACCCGGCATGCGGCCGGCGACGGGGTGGATGCAGTACTTCACCTCGGCGCCGTTCTTCTCGAGCAACTGGCCGAGTTCGCGGACCACGTGCTGGGCCTGGGCGACCGCCATGCCGTAGCCGGGCACGATCACGACCGAATGGGCGGCCTCGAGGACGTAGTAGGCGTCCTCGGCACTGAGAGCCTTCACCTCGCCCTTCGTTGCGGCACCGCCGGAAGATTCCGTCACCGCGCCGAACCCGCTGAAGAGAACGTTGGCCAGCGACCGGTTCATCGCCTTGCACATGATCTGCGTCAGGATGATGCCGCTCGCGCCGACCAGCGAACCGGCGACGATCAGGCCGTTGTTCAGGATGATGAAGCCCGCGGCGGCGGCGGCGATGCCGGAATAGCTGTTCAGCAGGGAGATGACGACCGGCATGTCCGCCCCGCCGATCGGGATCACCGACGTGACGCCGAGGATCAGGCCGATCACCATGACGGCATAGAAGGCGGCATAGGCCGCGCCGCCCTCCGGGTTCATGCACACGATCGCCGATGCGCCGACGATGCCGACCAGGATCAGC
>CAYXFW010000707.1:0-1872 GCA_964464305.1 uncultured Verrucomicrobiota bacterium | reverse complement strand
TCAGCAGGTTCGCCAGCGGCCGCCCGACAATGTTGCTCCGGCCCAGAATGACGACGTGCGCGCCGTCGACGGCGATGCCCGAGCGGTGGAGAATCTGAAGCACGCCATGGGGCGTGCACGGCAGGAAGGCCGGGAGCCCGAGCATCATCCGGCCGACGTTCACGGGATGGAAGCCATCGACGTCCTTGTCGGGCCGGATCGTTTCGAGGACCTCCTGCTCGATCGAGGAATCCGGAAGCGGAAGCTGCACGAGGATGCCGTCGATGCGGTTGTCCTCGTTGAACCGGCGGACGACCTCGAGGATCTCGGCCCGCGAGGCCGTGGCCGGAAGATGGGTCTCCGTCGAGTACAGCCCGATCTCCGCGCAGGCCTTCTCCTTGGCCGACACGTACGAGCGCGAAGCAGGGTTGTCGCCGACCAGGAGAACGCCGAGGCCGGGTTGGATGCCACGAGCCGACAGGTCGGCCGCCCGCTGCCGCAACTCCATCCGAACCTGTTCCGAAATCGCCTTCCCATCCAGAATTCGCGCGCTCATGGTGTCCCCTTTCCCTCCCCGGTCCTCCCCGTCAGCATCCGCGCCAAACCGAGCGCCCTCGAAGTCGCCGCGTTCGCATGGCATACGGCCAGGGCCAGCGCATCCGCCGCATCCTCCGGCAGGGGACCGGCGAGCCCGAGCATCGCGACCATCATACGCCCCACCTGCTCCTTTTCGGCGCCCCCGCGGCCGGTCACCGCGCGCTTCACTTCCCTCGGGGCGTACTCGTACACCGGAACCCCGGCCTCCGCGCAGGCGATGAGCACCGCGCCGCGCGCCGCGCCCAGCGTGATGGCGGTCCGCACGTTGCGGCAGAAGAAGGCGCCTTCCAGCGCCGCGGCGGACGGCCGGACCCGCTCGATCCACACGGCCAGTTCCCGGCGGAGATGAACCAGACAATCCGCCAGCGCGCGCGCGGCCGGGTTCGACACGACGCCGTACTCCAGCGCCCGGCACACCCCGCCGGACACCTCGATCGCGCCGAGACCCGTCACGCGGAGGGCCGCATCGATGCCGAGGATCCGGACAGGCTCGCGCGGCATGGAGCGTCCGATCCTACTCGAGATCCTTGAGGATCGCCTCGTCCACGTCCATGTTCGTGTAGACGTTCTGCACGTCGTCCAGTTCCTCGAGCGCCTCGACGAACCGCATGACTTCCTTGGCCACGGGCACCTCGGACACGCTGATCCACAGGTCCGGCACCATGGTGACCTCGGACTGTTCCGTCGGGATGTTCGCCTTCGCCAAGGCCTCCATCACCTTCGGGTAGCTGGGCGGATCGGTCGTGATGACGAACTGCCCGTCCTCGGCCTCGAGATCTTCCATCCCGGCGTCGAGGCAGAGTTCCATGAGGCGGTCTTCACTCACCTTGGAACCGTCGACCCGGATCTGCCCCTTGCGTTTGAATCCGCGGCTCACGCTGCCCTGCGCGCCGAGACTCACGTTGTTTCGCGTGAAGATGTGGCGCACCTCGGCCGCGGACCGGTTCTTGTTGTCGGTCAGCACCTGGACGATGACGCCGATGCCGCCGCCCGCGAATCCTTCGTAGGCAATCTCCTCCAACTGGATCCCGTCGTCGAGTTCGCCCGTGCCCTTCTTGATCGCGCGGTCGATGTTGTCCGCCGGCATGTTCGCGGCCTTGCCCTTCTGGATGAGGGCGCGCAGGGTGATGTTGGCCGACGGATCCCCTCCGCTCTGCCTGCAGCAGATGGTGATTTCATGCGCGATCTTGCTGAAGACCTTCCCGCGCTTGGCGTCCGTCGCCGCCTTCTTGTGCTTGATGGTCGCCCACTTGCTATGCCCGCTCATGTCGTTCCTTTCGCCGCCGCTCCGCTCGC
>CAYXFW010000706.1:0-1876 GCA_964464305.1 uncultured Verrucomicrobiota bacterium | reverse complement strand
CGGAATCCGGGGTGGCGGCGTGGCGAAGGGCCACGCGTAGGCGGGCTAGGAGTTCGGGCACGCCGAAGGGCTTAGTGAGGTAGTCGTCGGCTCCGGCGTCGAGGGCGGTGACCTTGTCCTGCTCCCTGCCGCGGGCGGAGATGATAATGATCGGGACCTTCGTCCATTCGCGGAGGCGGCGGATGAGGTCGACGCCGTCAATGTCGGGTAGGCCCAGGTCCAGGAGGATCAGATCGGGCTGAGCACTGGCCGCCTGGACGAGGCCGGCCTCGCCGGTGGCCGCTTCGACGAGCCGGTAGTTGTTCGCAGCAAGGCTCACTCGCAGGAACTTGCGAATGGGGTCCTCGTCTTCGATCACGAGGATGGTAGGCGGGGTGGTGCTCATATGGGCGTATCCGGTTCGAGTGGGGGTGGCGGCGGGGTTCCGCCGAGGGGCAGGCGGATGCGGAAAAGCGCGCCGCCGCCTCGGTCTGCGGGCCGGTTCTTAGCGGCGATTGTACCGCCATGAAGCTCGACGATCCCCTTACAGATTGCCAGGCCCAGGCCGAGGCCGCGACGGGAACCGTCGTCGCCTGCGGTGCGGTTAAGACGCGGGCCGCGGTAAAACTTCTGGAAGACGCGTTGGGGGTCGTCCAGCGGAAGGCCGGGGCCGTGGTCGGCGACGTCGATGACGACGCCGGCGTTGTCCGTGCGCGCGATGATTTCGATGGGGGTGTCCGCCGGAGTGTAGTTGGCGGCATTGTCAAAAAGGTTGACGAGCACCTGCTCCATCGCCAGCGCGTCGAGGTTCACAAGCGGGAGGTCGGCCGCGAGGTCCGTCACGACGCGACGGGTTCCCAGGCACTTCGCGGCGTGACGAATGGATGTGCCGACGATCTCGGCGAGAGGGTGCCACTCGCGGCGAAGTCGCAGCCCGCCGGACTCCAGGCGGGTCATGTCGAGGAGATTCGTGATGAGCCGTTCCATCCGCTCGGACTCGCTGACAATTTCCCGGGCCAGATCTCGGCGGGCCTCGCAAGAGAAGTCAGCGGCGTCGGCAAGGCTGCTGGCGGCCCCGGTGATGGTGGCCAGCGGCGTGCGCAGGTCGTGGGATACGCCGGAGAGAAGGGTATTGCGGAGGAACTCCGCCTCGACGCGTTCCCACGCCTTGCGCGATTCCTCGGCGAGGGCAGCTCGCTCAATGGCGATAGCGGTTTGGTCGGCAAAGGCATCGAGAAGGCGGAGGCGTTCGGGATCCAATCCGTCGGCAGGGGCAAGAAGGCCAAGTACGCCGAGGGTACGTCCGCCCGTGGTCACGGGCACGTAAAGGCCGGCGGCGGAGGGGAGGGTGTCCGTGCCGCGGCCGGCGGGCTGGCCATGCTCGTGTACCCAGGCGATGACACCGATTTCCTTTTCATCCAGCGGGCCTGTCTCGTGACTTGCAGCGGCTTGCGCGAGTTGCTCCTTGCTGTTGGGGAGAAACAGCGCGGCGGGGCCATCGAAGATGTCGGCGACGTGGGCGGAGGCGGCCTTGGCAATATCGGATCGCTCACGGGTAGTGGCCAGAGCGCTGCTGAACGAAAGGAGTGCCGCGGTGCGGCGCTCGCGCACCCGGGCAGTCTCTCCCTGCCGTCGGATGCGATCGGTGAGGGTGCCGATCAGCAGGCCCGTCGCCAGCATGACGGCAAACGTGAGGATGTACTGGGCGTCGGACACGGCGAAGGTGTAGTACGGGGGTACGACCGTGAAGTCGAACAGGGCCACGGCGAGTATAGAAGCCAAGGCGGCGGGGCCGCGACCCCAGCGCGAGGCGACCAGCAGGATGCCGAGAAGGTCCAGCATCAGGACGTTGGTGTTCGAAAAGTACGCCCCGCTGGCCCCGCCGACATGGTAAAGC
>CAYXFW010000705.1:0-1879 GCA_964464305.1 uncultured Verrucomicrobiota bacterium | reverse complement strand
GCCGGACCTCGTGGGCATCACCGTCAAAGTCGACACCGTGGCCCGTGCGGCGGAGATTGCGCGCGCCTACCGTTCGCGGAACATTCCCGTGGTCATGGGCGGCATCCATGCCACCTGCTGCCCGGAGGACTGCCTGCCGTGCGCCGACGCCGTGGTGATCGGCGAGGCGGAGGGGCTGTGGCCGACAATTCTCGCCGATGCGGCGAAGGGCGAGCTGAGAAGGACGTACCGCAGCGAAACGCCGCCGGACATGGGCGCCTCGCCCGTGCCGCGACGGGATCTGCTGAACGACAAGGCGTACCTGTTCACCCACACGCTCTGCATGGGGCGCGGGTGTCCCTGGCGCTGCGACTTCTGCTACAACAGCTCGGCGAATATCGTTTCCCGCCACCGGATGAAGCCGATCGAGAACATCGTTCGGGAGATCCGATCGATCGGCATCCGGCACATCATGTTCATCGACGACAACTTCATCGGGAATCCGGTACAGGCGCGAACGCTGCTCCTGAAGATGAAGGAGATGAACCTCACATGGCACGCGGCGGTTTCTGCCGATATCGGCGACCATGACGACCTGCTCGACCTCATGAAGGAGTCGGGTTGCAAGAGCCTCTTCATCGGGTTCGAGAGCGGGAACCAGCAGAACCTGCTCCAATGCCACAAGCGGCAGAACCGGATCGAGACCTACGACGCGACGATCGCGAAGGTCCACGACCGCGGAATCATGGTGAACGCAAGCCTCGTGTTCGGGTTCGACGAGGACGACATCTCTGTGTTTCCGGAGACGCTCGAGTGGCTCGTGGGCAACCGGATCGCGACGATGACGGCGCATATCCTCACGCCATACCCCGGCACGCGGCTGTACCGGCAGTTCCTGGAGCAGGGGCGGATTCTCGACCGCGACCCAACGCGGTTCAACACGGCGCATGTCACCTACAAGCCGAAGAAGATGTCGGCGTCGGAGTTGGAGCACGGGTATCGGTGGATTTACAACGAGTTTTACTCGTGGAGGAACATCGTCCGGCGCTGGCCGAGCGCGTCGGCGCAGGTGGTGGCCTACCTCGAATTCAACCTGCTCTACCGCAAGTTCGGAAAAATCACGAGTCTGCTGGGGCGGGCGATCGGCATGCGGACGCTCGCGAAACTCGCCAAGGCGGTGGCCTACCCGGCCGTCAAATGGCCCGCGACGGAACACCTCGCCTCCCTTCTCGGACTCCCGGGTTTCCCCGTAGACCCATCGGGAAGGGAAAGGGGTCTGGAAAAGTGATTCCGCTGAGAAATAGGCGAAACCCTTCAAGGGCTTCTCTTGCCGAACGTCAGCCTTGAGACTCGGCGAGCTTGTGAGACGCAACCTCCGGGGCTTGGTTCGATCCCTTCTTCCATATGGGTTTCTGGTTGTCTGACGTCCCGGCGTTGATGATTGCTCCGTAGTCAACGCCAGGAAAGCGGCGATCAAGAACAGGCCACAACCGGTCAAACCCCTTTGCCTCTGAAGGCACTGAGCATCCACCCCTCTCTCCGATGAAAAGATACCATTCGTCTGGTTCAAATGGCCCTTCTGAGGTCGTCACGAGACGGATCTCAGTAACATCGTCCAATCGGATCATTTCCTTCGGCCGCTTGGGATGATCGCATGTGATCTCAGTCTCCGTGACAGTAACAATGTACGGCCCGCCCGGCGTGGTCTCCCAAACATGCTTTGCCCGTTTGCGTGATTTGAAGACCGCCGCCAGAATCGCGAGAACGCAGGCGATCACTCCCCAGATTGGTATCCCTGTTCTCATCATCTTCTTTGGACCGAACGCATATTCTACGACCGGTCGCATTTCACGGCGTCGCACCGGTCCGGTCTTGTTTCTCCAGTGCCCATTGGTTCACC
>CAYXFW010000704.1:0-1885 GCA_964464305.1 uncultured Verrucomicrobiota bacterium | reverse complement strand
GGTCGCAGCTACAGCAGATCACATGCGACTCGGATGCCATCCCCGCCCCGCAGAACCCTCCACCTTCCACCCTCCACCCTCCACCGCCACTCCTATCCGCCGGCCGTCTCCAGTGCCTTGGTCATCGCGTGCCAGCACATCGTGGCGCACTTGATGCGCATCGGAAACTCGCGGACACCGGAGAGGGCCTCGAGATCCTCCATGCCCTGCGCGTCCCACTCGCGCTCGCCACGCATCATCGCGATGAAGGCGTCGGCGGTGCGGCGGAATTCGTCGGGCGTCCGGCCGAGGGCGAACTCGCTCATCATCGACGCCGCCGCGGTGGAGATCGCGCAGCCGTGGCTGTCGTGGCGGACGTCCGCGATGCGTCCGTCCTTCACGCCCACGGCGAGGCGGATGTGGTCGCCGCAGGACGGGTTGATCTCCTCCGCCGCGACCTCGGCGTCCGCCACCTTCGCCGCGTGTCGCGGGGGGCGGTAGTGATCCAGGATCACATCCTGATAGAGCGCATCAAGCTCCATGGCCGAAGTAGGCGCGCGCGCGGCCGATGGCGTCGGCGAGGCGGTCGACCTCCTCCTCCAGGTTGTAGAAGGCGAAGCTGGCGCGGTTGACGGCCGGCACGCCGAGGCGGCGCATCAGCGGCTGGCAGCAGAGGTGTCCGGCGCGGATCGCGATCCCCTCGCCGTCGAGGAACTGCGCAACGTCGTGCGGGTGGACGCCGTCCACGTCGAACGACACCGATCCGCCGCGGACCGGCGCGCTGCCGAAGACGCGCACGCCGGGCAGCGCGCGGAGCGTGTCAACGGCGCGCCCGCTCAGCCCGCGCTCGTAATCGGCCAGCGTGTCGCGGCCGAGGCGGTTGAGATAGTCGAACGCGGCGCCGAGCCCGATCGCGGAGGAGATGTTCGGCGTGCCCGCCTCGAACTTGCGCGGGATCTCGGCCCAGGTGGCGGTTTCGAGCTCGACGCGGTCGATCATCTCGCCGCCGCCGAGGAAGGGGTCCATCGCCTCGAGAAGCTCGGCCCGCCCGTACAGCACGCCGATGCCGGTCGGCCCGCACATCTTGTGCCCGGAGAACGCGAGGAAATCGCAGCCGATGTCGCGGACGGAGACGGGCATGTGCGCGACGCTCTGGGCGCCGTCGACCAGGCACAACGCGCCGGCCTTGTGGGCGGCGGCGGCCAGGTCGCGGACCGGGTTCACGGTGCCGAGCACGTTCGACATCTGCGTCACCGCGGCCAGCTTCACGCCTCCGGCGGCCAGGTGGGCGTGAAAGGCGTCGAGGTCCAGCGTGCCGTCCGGAAGCACGGGCGCAAACCGCAGCTTCGCGCCCGTGGCCTTCGCGGCGAGCTGCCACGGGATCAGATTGCTGTGGTGCTCCATCTCCGTGAGCAGAATCGCGTCGCCCGCCTTGAGGAACTTCCGGGCCCAGGCATGGGCAACGAGGTTGATGCCCTCGGTCGTCCCCCGTGTGAAAACGATCTCGCGCGGCGATCCGGCGCCGATCCAGGCGGCGGCGGACTTGCGAACCTCCTCGTAAAGGCGCGTCGCCTCCTCCGCGAGGTAATGAAACGCGCGGTGGACGTTCGCGTTGCAGGTGCCGTAGTACTGGCAGACGGCCTGGATGACCTCCGACGGCTTCTGGGTCGTGGCCGCGTTGTCCAGATACGTCAGTTTCCTGCCGCGCACCGTCTGCTGGAGCACGGGAAAATCGCTCCGGACCGTCCGCGGATCGAAGGCGGCACGTCGGGCGGCGGACGGACAGATGGGGCAACAGGCGTCCATGGCAGGGAGACCATACCGCGGACCGGAGGGGATTTCCACACGGGAGGAGAGAAGGTCGAAGGAAGAAACTCCAAGGAAGCGGGAAGTCGAACGGAGGACA
>CAYXFW010000703.1:0-1887 GCA_964464305.1 uncultured Verrucomicrobiota bacterium | reverse complement strand
GAGGATCTCGCTCGGGAGACGCTGGAGCCGGTCTTCGCGGCGGCCGGGACGACGCAGCGCATCCACGTCGTCACCCACTCCCTCGGCGGCATCCTGATCCGCGTCTACGCGGCCGCCCGCCGTCCGCCGGCCCTCGGGCGCGTCGTCATGCTCGCCCCGCCGAACGAGGGCAGCGAGCTGGCCGACGCCCTGGCCTCGAACATCCTCTACCGCGCCGCCACCGGTCCCGCCGGCCAGCAACTCGGCACGGGGTCCAATTCGGTTCCGCTCAAGCTGGGCCCGGTGGAATTCGAGCTCGGGGTGATCGCCGGCAACCGGACGCTCAACCCGCTCTTCTCGCACATCGTCCCCGGCGTCGACGATGGCAAGGTGTCGGTCGAGCGCGCCCGCGTGGAGGGCATGAGGGACTTCGTCGTCGTCCCCTGCAGCCACACGTGGATCATGACCGACCGCGACGTCATCGCGCAGACGGTCAGGTTCCTGCGCGAAGGGAGTTTCTCGAAGGAGTAGGTGTCAGGTTTTAGGACGGATGAGTTTCAGGTTCCAAGTTTCAAGTTTCAGGTTTCGGAAGATCCATGTGCGATCATGTACCGGCCGGCCCCCCCCGTCCGCGCCATCCGGCCGTGTTTCCGGCCTGACACCTGAAACCTGACGCCTCCCCGTCCCTTCCAACTTGAAACTTGAAACCTGGAACTTGAAACCGCGGCCCGCGTTGCGGGCCGCGCCTCAGGCTTCCGGGTTGTGCCAGTCGGTGTCGTAGTTGGCGAAGATCGAGGCGGCTTCGGGCGGGCCCCAGGAGCCGGAGGGATAGAACGTCACGGGCGCGCATTCGTCCTGGCCTTCCCATGCGCGCAGGACGGGTTGCACGACGCGCCACTGGGCCTCGACCTCGTCGGACCGCGTGAACAGTGTCGAATCGCCCCGAATCGCGTCGAGCAGCAGCCGCTCGTAGGCATCCGGCAACGCCCCGGGCCACTTGTCGGAGTAGAGGAAATCCATCACGACGTCCTCGACCAGCACCTGCAGCGCCGGCCGTTTGGCGGAAAACCGCAACGCGATGCCCTCGGACGGCTGGATGCGGAAGATGAGGCGGTTCGGCTTCGCGTGGGTCAGGTCGCACATGTCGCCGACGCACTCGACGGTCTGGAAGAGCTGCAGCGGCGGAATCTTGAACTGAATCATGATCTCCGTCACGCGGCGGCGCAGGCGCTTGCCGGTGCGCAGGTAGATCGGCACGCCCTTCCAGCGCCAGTTCTCGATGTCGACCCGCATCGCGACGAAGGTCGGCGTCGTCGACTCCGGCTGGATCCGCTCCTCCTGCCGGTAGCCCGGCAGGGGCTTGCCGTCGTCCTCGCAGGCGGTGTACTGACCGCGGACCGCCATGCCGTCGACGCAGCCCGGGGCGACGGGCACGACCGACTGCAGCACCTTCACCTTCTCGTTGCGGATCGCGTCCGCCGTCATGCGGGAGGGCGGCTCCATCGTGACGAGGCAGAGGAGCTGCATCAGATGGTTCTGCACCATGTCGCGCAGCGCGCCGGTTTCGTCGTAGAACGCGCCGCGACCGCTCTCCATGCCGACCGTTTCCGCCGCGGTGATCTGGATATGGTCCACGTAGCGGTGGTTGAAGATCGGCTCGAAAATCGCATTGGCGAATCGGAAGGAGAGGATGTTCTGGACCGTCTCCTTTCCGAGGTAGTGGTCGATCCGGTAGATCTGCGACTCGTTGAGGTAGTTCAGGCACGCGCGGTTGAGCGCCAGGGCGCTTTCCAAGTCGCGACCGAACGGCTTCTCGATGACCACGCGCGTCCACAGCGGGTCGAACGGCCCATAGACCATGCCGTACTAGCTCAGATGCTGGATGATCACCTCGAAGATCTCGGCCTT
>CAYXFW010000702.1:0-1893 GCA_964464305.1 uncultured Verrucomicrobiota bacterium | reverse complement strand
GCCGTTCTGGGCCGCCTGCACGGGGAACCGCAGGAAGTTCCCAAGTCCCACGGCCGCCCCCGCCATGGCGAGAACCACACCGATGCGCGATGCCCACATTTCCCGCTTTGCCATCGGATTCCCCCGTCCGGCGCGAAGATACCATGGTTGCATTCGCCCGCAAACCGGTGCGGCGGGTCCACGGCGACGAGAACTCAGGCCGGCATATCTCACGCAAAGGCGCCAAGCCGCCAAGAGGAAGCCCGCAGGACTCACGCCCGCCTTGCCGAGGGGCGGCCCAAGGCGGCCCGCTGGAGTGCAGAGTGCGATTCCTTCGGCGTTCTGCGGTTCGTCCGATGGCAGTGGAGACGCGGGATTGGGAGAGGGGGCGAACAGCAGAATATCGAAGCCGAATGTCGAAGGTCGAATGGGAGAGAAGACCCCGGAACAGGCGGGGCTTCCAAGGGTTGGAAGTGCGGCCGGTGCCGGTGTCCGAGCCTTGGACAGCGCCCGGCTCGGGATCCCGCGACGCCACCGCTTCTATGTCCCCATGGCCCGCAGATCAGCGGACGGCCTCGCCGGCCCAGCGCGTGGCGCTTTCGTCGGACCATGCGGCGTCGTCGACGTGGAGGGCCGTGGGGCGGCCGGCGCCGCTGTAGGCTGCGCGGAGGCGGTCGGGCGGGAAGCGGCCGGCGGTATTGTGGAGGACCAGGGGGCGCGGGGCGGACAGCAGCAACGCGCCCTCCGTTCCGCCGATGCGGCGGAGGCCGGGGATGAAGAGGTCGGCGGCGAGAAGCGGCGCGTCGTCGCCAGGGTCCAGGGCGCAGGTGTCGGCGAGCACGGCATCCGCGCCCGGCGCAGCCAGCATGGCGTACAGTCCGACCCGGCCGACGCCGCACAAGGCCACACGCGCGCCGGGGGCCTGCCCGCGCGCGAAGGCGCAGGCCGTCAGGAGATCCTGCGCCGCCTCCTGGGCGAGAGTCCGGTTGTAGGTCGTGAAGTGGTTCGTCGAGTAGTTCCTCGCCGGCGCCGTGGCCGTTCCGGTGCCGCGGACGTCCACGAGCAGCACGCGAAGGCCGTGCCCGACCAGCCGGGCGGCAAGGCCCCGGGGTTCGCCATCGTGCGCGAACGAGGCGGCCATGCCGCGGGCATCGGCCAGCACCGCCCAGCAGGCGGGCGCAGCGTGGTCGGCGGTCAGGATGGCGGCCGGGATGCGGTCGCCGCATCCGTCGCGCCCGATCGCGAGGCGTGTGAGCGAGTAGGGACCGGCGCGCACGGTTGCCTGCGTCTCCGCCAGGATGGCGGCCGGGGCCGGATCGACCAGCAGCGTGTGACGCCATGCGGGGAGCCATTGCGCGGTGTAGGCCGCCTGCGACGCGGCGTCGGTCGGCGCGGAGGTCTCCCATGTCCGCCGCGCGCGGTCGACGAGCCTGCCGGTGAAGGCCGCCTCGGTCAGGGCATCCGCGGGCGGGCTGCCGTCCGGAAACACGCGTACCACCCCGGCCGGCTCGATCGTGTGGGGCGCCTCCGGGATCGGCGTCGCGTCCGCAAGCCCGCGCAGCCAGCGTCCGAACCACCCATAGACAATGCCCCGCGCCTCGCGATTGTAGTTGTGGTTGTAGTTCAGGCGGACGGCGCGGAAGCGGTCGGAGGCGCCCAGAAGACGGTAGACGGAGGCGACGGCCGGACCCTCCATCTCCAGCGTGGCGCGCGTCCAGTCGCCGGTCGCCGCGACGAGCAGTTGGGGACGCGGCGCGGCTGCCGCCGCGATCTCCACGTTGAAGTAGTCCACGCGCAGGCCCGGCGCGTTCTCGCACATGCAGCCGCCCTGCATGCTGTGGGACACCATCACCATCGGTGCCTGTACCGCCAGACGGTCGTCGATGGCGCCGAGGATGAAGGTCTGCGTGCCGC
>CAYXFW010000701.1:0-1894 GCA_964464305.1 uncultured Verrucomicrobiota bacterium | reverse complement strand
CCAAACGTCGGCAGGCGAGGATTTGGGGACGGCCGGGTCTTGACAGATCTAAGATTCGATCTTACTCTTGCATCATGCCGTATCTGCCCCGCCAGCTTTCGGGCGTCCTGGCCGACATCCGGTCCAGGTTCCCCGCCGTGTTGGTCACGGGGCCGAGGCAGTCGGGCAAGACCACCTTCCTCCGCCACGAGGCGCCCGATTGCGACTATGTGACGTTCGACGATCCACTGAACCGGCAGTTCGCCGCCCGGGACCCCCATGGATTCCTCGACCGGTTCGGGACGTCGCCGGTCGTTCTCGACGAGGTGCAGTACGTTCCTGATCTATTCCCCTATCTGAAGATGCGGATCGACGCCGACCGCTCGGTCCACGGACGCTACCTGCTGACCGGTTCCCAGCAGTTCGCCATGATGCGCCATGTCGGCGAGTCGCTGGCGGGGCGGCTGGCCCTGCTGGACCTCCTTCCGTTCTCCTGGCCCGAGACCGGCGGCGGGGCGGGCCGCAACGTTGCCGACGTGCTGTGGCGGGGGAGCTACCCCTCCGTGCACCTCGATCCGTCCGCGCGCGATGCCTGGATGCGGGGCTATGTGCAGACCTACCTGGAACGCGACGTCCGGAACCTGCAGAACATCCGGGATCTCCGGCTGTTCGAGACGTTCCTCGGGCTCGTCGCGGCGCGGCATGCGCAGACGGCCAACCGCGCCGAGGTGGCCCGCGACTGCGGCGTCAGCCAACCCGCTATGCGAGACTGGGAGAACGTGTTGACCGCCTCCTACATCCTGTTTCCACTGCCTCCCTACCACCGGAACTTCGGCAAGCGGCTCGTCAAGACGCCGAAGCTCTATTTCCTCGATTCCGGGCTCGCCGCATGGCTGACGCGGCAGCCTTCGGCCGAGGCCCTGTGGCACGGGCCGATGGGCGGTGCGTTTTTCGAGGGTTGGGTCGTGTCGGAGGCGGTCAAGGCGTTCGCCGCGCGCGGCCGCCGCCCGGATGTGTTCTTCTGGCGCTCGTCGGACGGCATCGAGGTGGATCTCCTCGTCGAGGCCGATGGTCGCCTGCATGCGGTGGAGATCAAGCAGACGGCCACGCCGACGACCGGTCATGCCGACGTGCTGACGCGGTGGGAGCGCGCGACCAAACGCGCGCCGGAGGGCGACCGCCTGCTGGTGTGCACCTGCCGGCGGGAGACGGCGCTTCCCAACGGCGTGCGGGCCGTCCCGTGGCATGCGTTTCCGGCGTGGATGGACCGGATTTTGAAGGGATCCAAACCATGAGCGAGACGGGCGGACGGCCGGACGGCTGCACGCGCCGCGAGGCGATGCGGCGCGCGGGATGGACCGCGGCGGGGATGATGGTCGGGACGGCATCGGCGACGGGAGGAACCACGGTCATGCGCGAAAAAATCCAATTATCCAACGAACGCCTCCGCCTTGTGGCGACGCCCGACGGCGCCGGCATCCTGGCGTTCAAGGTGCGGCGGGGAAGCGGCTGGGTCGATGTCTATCCCGACGCCGCCCGGCCGGAGTTCAAGATGCACCATGCGAGCTGGATGATGGTTCCGTACTCGAACCGCATCGAGAACGGCGTCTTCACGTTCGAGGGCAAGGAGCACCGGCTTCGCGACGGCAAGGCCCACTCGATCCATGGCGACGTGCGGGCCCGTCCTTGGACGGTCGCGGAACGGGGGCCGGTGCGTCTGCGGCTGACGCTCCGGTCGGCCGACTTCACCGATTTCAACTGGCCGTGGCCGATCGATGTCGAGGCGGCGATCGAACTCGACGGCCCGGCGTTCACGCAGACGCTGCGCATCGTCAACCGCGGCGCGACGTCCATGCCTGCCGGTTTCGGCTGGCACCCGTACTACCTTCGCGCCCTGACCCGGCCCGGCGAACCG
>CAYXFW010000700.1:0-1903 GCA_964464305.1 uncultured Verrucomicrobiota bacterium | reverse complement strand
CCGCCGTCGGTCTTCAGCAGGGGGCGGATGCTGGTGTCGACGACCTGCTCGATGCGGCGCATGAACTGGAAGGAATTGACTTCGACGGCTGAGGCTACTGCGGTGGCGGCATGGGCTTCCGGGGGCTCCGGAGATTCCTTCAACGCTGCCGGGGCGCGACCCCAGGTTTCGTCGAGCAGATCCTGGAGGCCGCCCGGCGCATGATGACAGGATGCGCAGGCCCCGCCGGCCTTGAGCGTCGCGGTGATCTCCGGGATCGTGTGCAGGTTGAGTTCGCGGATGCGGCGGCGCAGGTAGGGCTCGGTGATGGTGAAGCACTTGCAGACGATGCGGCCCTCGTCGTCGGCCTTCGTTCGCAGCCGGACGCCCTGCGCCTCCAGGTCCACGCCGCGCTTGACGGACCAGTTGAACACGGCGGCTTCGAGCGCCTCGGCGCCCATGACGGAGCAGTGGATCTTCTGCGACGGCAGTCCGCCGAGGAATTCGACGATCGCCTGGTTCGTAACCTTCAGCGCCTGGATCGGCGTGAAGTGGCCGTGCTCGATGATCGCGCACAGGGCCTCGGAGGCGGCGATGGCCGACGTGCAGCCGAACGTGAGATACCGGGCCTCGGTGATGACATCCTTCAACGGGTCGGCCGGATCCTTCTGCACCCGGAATGTGAACCGAAGCGCGTCGCCGCACACGATCGATCCGTGCTCGCCGAATCCGTCGGGATTCTCGATCTCTCCCATGTGGGTTCCCGGCTTCCCGTGGACCGCATCCATGAAGATCTGCTTCGTTTTCTCGCTGTATTCCCAAGCCATTCCGGTGCTCCGTGAGTTCGGACACTGTACGGTAACGCCGTCCGGAATCCAATCCGCCCGTGGACCCGCCTGATGGCACATGGCACTTCTGCGAGGATGGCTTCCCGAGTCGTGAGCAATCCACTGTAGCCGCGACCGGGCTGGGCGGACGCTGGACTGGGGGATCAGCGGCGGCGGCGCAGGACGAGGGCGGCGAGACCGACGACCGTCATGAAGAACGTTCCCGGCTCGGGGACGATGGAGATCTTGACGCTGCTGCCGTCCGTCGACACCTGCCAGTCCCGCAGCGTGCCGGGGTCGGGCAGGGTGCCGAGAGCGAGCGTGTTGTCGGTCAGGGCACCCGTATATTCGAAGAGCGTCCAGGTTGAATTGAGCGGCGAGGCGGTGAAGTCGCCGGCGCCTGTGATATTGAGGGTGCCGTCGAGCGTCAGGGCGCCGAACACCCGGACGAGATCGTTCACGCCAGCGCCGGCCGTCGTGTCCGTCGCGTCGAGTTCGTATTCCAGGAACGTGGTCGGAGACAGCGACAGGTAGCCGTTGGTGACCGTCAGGGTACCCGCGCTCGATCCGGGTTCGAGAACCGCGCTATTGCTCAGGGTCACGCCGCCGCCGTCGAGCGTCCAGATCACGCCGGAGCCGCCCAGCCGGGCGCCGCCGGACACCAGGTAGTTGCCCGCGTTCGTGTGGGTGCCGTTGATCACGAGCCGGCCCTGCTTGACCTCCGTGATATTCGTGTGGTTCGCGCCACCGTTGATCGTCCACGTTCCGGTGCCGGCCTTCTCGAGGGCCGCGCCCACGGTCCGCATGCTGCCGTTGATGATGCCGTTGCCGTCGCCCCACAGGCGCCACTGGCCGTTGGAACTCAACCCGGAATAGATGAAGTTCCCGTTGAGGGTCAGGGTGGTCGCGGAGTTCGTCACCTCGATCGTGCCTCGGCCGGAGTAGGGCACCGTGGCGCTGGTCTGCGTCGCCGCGTTGGCGGAAAGCGCGAAATCGCGGTTGTTCGCGCTGGTGGCGCCGATGTAGCGCAGCGTGCCGCGGTCCGACGGGCCCCACGTGCCCTGGCCGAGCGTGATGGTGTTTCCGGCGCCCGCGTG
>CAYXFW010000699.1:0-1904 GCA_964464305.1 uncultured Verrucomicrobiota bacterium | reverse complement strand
TGAAGGGACGGCAGTGCAGTTAGCCCGCCCCAAACCACCCGCACGTCATTTCCCTTCCGCAGCGAAAGCCAGCGCTCGCACCGCACAGTCAGCAACGTCGGCCCACATGCAACAATTACGTCCATTCTCGATCCTGCTGCCGATGGTGCTGCTTCTCAGCGGCTGCGGTGAAAACGCGGTCGTGACCCGGCAGGCGACCGTCGTGAGAACAGAAATTGTCCGTCTGCAGCCGCGGCAGGCCGTGATTCGCCTGACGGGGGATGTGCAGGCACGCGTGCGGACCGAGCTTTCCTTCCGGGTAAGCGGACGCGTGACCGAACGTCTGGTCGACGTCGGCGCGCATGTAAACGCCGGGGACGTATTGGCCAGGATTGATCCGACCGAACAGCGCGCCGACGTCGAGGGGTCGAAGGCCGCACTATCGGCCGCCCAGGCCCAGCTCCGCGTCGCCACCGCGACCTTCGAACGGCAGAAGACCTTGATGGTAAGCGGATTCACGACGAAGGTCGCCTACGATCAGGCCCAGGAAGCATTGAAGACCGCGGAAGGAATGCTGGAGGCCGCCGAGGCCCAACTCGGCAGATCGACGGACCTCCTGAGCTACACGGACCTTCGCGCAAGCGCCGCCGGGATCATCACGGCACGAAATGTCGAGGTCGGCCAGGTCGCCCAGTCTGCTCAATCGGCCTACACGCTGGCCCAGGACGGCACCAGGGACGGCGTTTTCGACGTACATGAATCGTTCTTCCTGCGGCAGACGGACAGCGAGATTTTCCAGCTCACGCTGTTGTCGGATCCGGGTGTCGCCGCACTCGGGAGGGTCCGCGAGATATCGCCCACGGTAGATCCGAAAAACGCCACCGTCCGGGTCAAGGTGGCCATCCAGGACGCGCCGGCCGCGATGACGCTGGGCAGCCCTATCGCCATCGAAGGTCGCGAGAAGCCGGTCGGCAAAATGGTCCTGCCATGGAACGCGCTCACCGCGGACCAGAATGGGCCGGCGGTATGGACCATCGACGCAAAGACCAGCGTCGTATCGCTGAAGAGCATCGCCATCGAGACCTATGAGAGTCACTCTTTCGTGGTCAGCAGCGGACTGCAGCTCGGCGAGCGAATCGTCACCGACGGGGGCAAGCTCTTGCGACCTGGCCAGATCGTGACCTTCGACGGAAACAGGACATGATGGCGGCCAGACTGATTGGGGTGATCGCGGCGTGTGCCGCCGTTGTTGGCTGCCAGAAGAAGGAAGATGCTCCGCCGCCGCCGCGCCCGGTGCTGTCGATGCTCCTGGCGCCCTCAGAGGCTAAAAATGTCGCCGTCACCGGGACGGTACAGCCCCAGTTCAAGACCGACTTCGGCTTCCGCGTGCTCGGCCGGCTGATCGCGCGACCTGTCAATGTCGGGGAGAACGTCGAGAAAGATCAGTTGCTCGCGGCGGTCGATCCATTCGCCGCCGAACTGGCGGTGCGCTCGGCGCTTGCCGAATTGTCGACCGCGCAGGGACAATTGGTCAATGCGTCGGGAAATACGGATCGCCAGCGCACGCTGATCGAAACGGGGGCAACCACCAAGGCCACATTGGATTCGGCTGAACAAGGCGGCAGTGCCGCGCAATCCTCCGTCGTTCGTGCGCAGTCCAATCTGACAAAGGCCCGCGAGCAACTCAGCTATACCCGGATCAGCGCTGACTATGCCGGCGTCGTGACAGCCATCGGCGCCGAAGTCGGGCAGACGGTCGCCGACGGGCAGACGGTTGTCACCGTGGCGCGGCCCGACATTCGCGAAGCTGTCATCGACGTCGCCGACGATATGGCGAGTGCCCTGAAGGCCGGCATGCTGCTGACGGTCGAACTGCAGCTTGACCCGCGAATTCGAGTGCAGGGCAAGATCCGTGAGATCGGCCC
>CAYXFW010000698.1:734-1913 GCA_964464305.1 uncultured Verrucomicrobiota bacterium | reverse complement strand
TGGAAAACGACCGCGACCTGCGCGCCCGGTTCGACGCCCCGGCGATTGTCGCGGAACTGGAAGCGCGCCAGAAACATCTCCAGGCCCTCGGCGGCGACGTCCCCGAGATGCTGATCGCGGACCGCCGCTACGGCTTCATCTCCGGCGCCTGTACGGAGACCGTGCGCACCACCGCCGAATTGCGCCACACCGCGTCCGACCGGATCGACGCCGTCCTCGTCCATCCCGTGCTCGGCATCCCCATCTTCCTGGGCATCATGTACGCGGTCTTCACCGTGACGTTCACCCTCGGCGGACCGCCGATGGAATGGCTCGAGGCGGGCATCGGCGCCCTCGCCAACCTCGTGCGGCACGCATGGCCGGCGGGCCGGGCGGAGATGCTGCAGTCGCTCGTGGCCGACGGCATCCTCGGGGGCGTCGGCGGCGTCATCGCGTTTCTTCCGAACATCGTGCTGCTCTTCGCCGCCATCTCGGTCCTGGAGGATTCGGGCTACATGGCCCGGGCGGCGTTCCTGATGGACCGCCTGATGCGGCGCGTCGGCCTGCACGGCCGCAGCTTCATCCCGCTGCTCGTCGGCTTCGGCTGCACTGTGCCGGCCATCCTGGCCACCCGCACGCTGGAGTCGCGGCGCGACCGGCTCACCACCATGCTCGTGCTCCCGCTGATGTCCTGCGGCGCCCGCCTTCCGATCTACACGCTGCTCATCCCGGCCTTCTTCCCCGCCCCCGCGCGCGCGCCCATGCTGTGGCTCCTCTACATGATCGGCATCGGACTCGCCGTCGCCGGCGCGCTGGTGCTGCGCCGGACCATCTTCCGCGGCGAGGCCGAGCCGCTGGTCATGGAACTGCCTCCCTACCGCGCGCCGACCCTCCGCAGCATCGTCACGCACATGGCCGAGCGCGGCTGGATGTACGTGCGCAAGGCCGGCACGGTCATCCTCGCAATCTCCGTGGTGCTCTGGGCCCTGACCTCGTTCCCCCGCCTGCCGGCGCCGGCCACCGCCGGCATGCCCGCGGAGGAGGCGCGTGCCGCGGAGCTGGCCCACTCGGCGGCCGGCCGGATCGGACACTTCATCGAGCCCGCGCTGAAGCCCATGGGCTTCGACTGGCGGATCGGAACGGCAATGATCGGCGCGTTTGCCGCCACCCTGGTGTGTGGCCGTCTGTTCGACCTGAACG
>CAYXFW010000698.1:0-724 GCA_964464305.1 uncultured Verrucomicrobiota bacterium | reverse complement strand
GCGCGTTTGCCGCCAAGGAAGTCTTCGTCGCCCAGCTCGGCATCGTCTTCGCCGTGTCCGACACCGGCGGGAATGCCGAATCCCTCCGGGCCCGCCTGCAGAAGGCCTACTCGCCCCTCCAGGGCTTCTGCATGATGCTCTTCATGCTCGTCGGCACCCCCTGCATGGCCACCGTCGCCGTCACCCGCCGCGAAAGCGGCTCGTGGAAATGGGCCCTTCTCCAATTCGGCGTCCTCACCGCCGTCGCCTGCCTCCTCACCCTCTCCGCCTTCCAAACCGGCCGCCTGCTGGGCTTGTAACCCCGCCCCATCCTTCTCCTGCCCTATATCTTACCTCCTAATCCTGATCGTAATCCTAATCTCAATCCCTCTCCCACTCCCCAATCCCCCCCCTCCCAATCCAACCTTGCTCCGAACCCGGCCACCGCCCTACCCTGTGCCCGATGAGAACGACCTTCGACCACGAGAAGTTGAGCGTCTATCAGGAGGCGATCAGGTTTGTCGTCTGGGCCGAGGGGATTCTGGAAACACTCCCCAAGAACCTGGCCGTCCACAGCCAGCTGGACAGGGCGTCGACCTCGATCCCCCTCAACATTGCGGAGGGGAATGGCAAGTACACAGGCCCGGATCGATGCCGGTTTTTCGACATCGCCCGCGGATCGGCCTTGGAATGCGCGGCGTGTCTCGACGTGCTGGTGGCTAAGAAACGACTCGCACAGGTTGGC
>CAYXFW010000697.1:0-1919 GCA_964464305.1 uncultured Verrucomicrobiota bacterium | reverse complement strand
GGAAGCACGAAATCCTAATTCCGAAGCACGAAACAAGCACGAAGCACAGAAATGCGGAAATGCGGCAAACCCGGAGGCGGACGGGCGTCAATTGGATCCACCCTCCACCCTCGGCCCTCGGTCCTCGACTCCCGGCTTCCGTCTGCCTAAACGCCGAGCCGAAGCCCGGCGAGGTCGCGGCGGCCGCAGCAGTAGGCGGCGTCGGTCATGGCCGGGCGTCCTTCGGGCTGGATCCGCGTCAGGCGGAGGCTGCCGGTTCCGCAGGCAACGCGCAGGCCCTTCGGTCCGGCCTCCACGACGGTGCCCGGCGTGCCGGAGCCCGCTTCGACCTCGGCGGCATGGATCTTCAGCGTGACGGGTGGCGCGCCCGGGACGGTGGTGAAGCAGCCCGGCCATGGGTGGAAGCCGCGGATACGGTTGCGGATCGTATCCGCGGAGAAGGTCCAGTCGATGCGGCCGTCCTCCTTCGACAGCTTGGGCGCGAGCACCACCTGCGACTCGTCCTGCGGAGTCCGCGGCACGGGCGGCGAGGCGAACAGGTCGATGGCGCGGCCCAGCAATCGTGCGCCGATGGCGGCGAGGCGGGGCTCGAGTGTGCCGGCCGTGTCGCCGGCTTCGATCGGCGCCCGTTCGAGCAGGAGGATGTCCCCCGCATCCATGCGCGCGGTGACGAAGAGGATCGCCACGCCGGTCTCCGTGTCGCCATTCGCGATCGCCCACTGGATCGGCGCCGCACCGCGGTACTTCGGGAGCAGCGACGGGTGGATGTTGATCGCGCCGAGCGGGGCGATGTCGAGCAGGGACTGTTTCAGGATCTGGCCGTACGCGGCGACGACGAGCAGGTCGGGCTTGAGCGCCGCGAGGGCCTCGATTTCCTCCGGCCCGCTCGCCCGCTCCGGCTGGCGGACGTTCAGGCCGAGGCTGTCGGCCAGTTCGCGGACCGGACAGGCGGCCGGCTGGAGGCGTCTGCCGCGCGGCCGGTCCGGCTGTGTCACGACGGCGACGACTCGGTCGCCCGGCCGCCGGGCCACCGTCTGCAGCGCCGGACACGCCAGCGCCCCCGATGCGATGAAGACAATCCGCATGATGCGGGATGATACAGCACCGGACGCGGCAAGGCAGGCGAAAGAAGGGCCGGTCTCCGACTCCGGGCGCATGGCACTTCTGCGGGTCCTGTTCACGAAAGCCAAGCGACGTCGGTCACGAGGCGGTTCTGGAGCGGGTCGGTGTTTCAGGGTTGTAGCCGGGGACGGTGGCCCCGGCCATCCCGCGCACCGGAGCGCTTGCCCGCCGCGACCACCGGTCGCAGCTACAGCGGATCACTCACGGCCATCCCCGCACAAGTGCCATGCGCCCCCCGACTCCCACACTTCACAAAGTGTGGGAGTTGAGGCACGCGACCCGGAGGGGAAGCCCGATCCTGGATCCCGGTGGCCGCCTGCCCGGGGCGCGGCGATTTTCCGATCCTTGGAGGTTCCCGCCCCCGCGGCTTCCAAGGGTTGGAAACCGGCGGCGGGTGAGAAGCGTGTTGTCCTTTGAGGTCGCGCCGGGCGTCCGCGATCGGCCTCCGAGGGCCCGGCGTCCGATGCGGCCGCCCATTTCCGGTCCACCGGGGCAAGCCCGGTGGGACCGATTTTTCGGACGAGCGATGGCGAGCCCGGTGGGACCGATATCTCGGGCGTGCGATGGCGAGCCCGGTGGGACCGATATTTCCGGCGCAATTCGGATGTTTGCGGGCGACGGCAGGCCCGGTGGGACCGCGATGTCAGATGCCGTCGGGGCGCTTGCGGAGGCGGACGCTCAGGGGGGTGACCTCGACGAGTTCGTCGTCGTTGATGTAGTCGATGCACTCCTCGAGGCTCAACCGCGTCGGCGGGGTCAGGACGAGGTTCTCATCGCGTCCGGCGGCGCGGGTGTTC
>CAYXFW010000696.1:0-1924 GCA_964464305.1 uncultured Verrucomicrobiota bacterium | reverse complement strand
ACCGGTCGGGGGTTCTCCAGAAACTGCTAGGGCGTCAACCCGCGGGGACACCCCAGGCCCGCTCCCCACTGCCGGAGGTCTCCGTTTCCCCCGGGGACGCCAATGTGCGCCCGCCCTCCGGTTCCTCGAATCTGGGGACCGGAGCCACGGCCACCCTGAAGCCGGCGCCGGGCACCGACCCGGGAATCGGGTTGACGAATGCGCCCGCATCCCCGCCGGACTTGGCCGAACCCGGTCCTGCATCGGTCCCGGCCCCGGCCACGGCGTCCAATGCCGTACCGCCGGCTGCGAAGCCCGCCGGCGTCCGGTGGCCGGCTTTCGTTGTCCGCGGCGTCATCGCCGGAAAGGCCGGGGCGGGCAGCGTCATCCTGGACAAAGCGCTGGTCGACGTCGGACAGTCGACACCCTCCGGCCTCCGCGTGGTCGGTCTGGCGCCCGATGGTGTCGTGCTGGAATTCCAGGGACAACAGCGGACCTTCAGCGTCGGCAGTGGGAGCCCGTAGCCGGACATTTCCGGCCGGCTACCGGAGGGCGATGGCGCTGCGCAGCCCGCCGGCGGCAAACAGGATCCCGAGCCCGCAGAGCGCGAATCCGCAGACGACCAACACCGCGCGCCACACGCCGGGCGGCGCGACACGACGGCCGCCCGCGACCGCCGCCGACACGAGGCTGTACCACACGAGGTCCGACGTGATGTGGCCGGCGTAAAACGCCCCAAGCCCGAGGGGACCGTGCGCCATCGCCTGTCCCGCAAAGGCGAGACCCACCGTCGCCCACCATAGAATCCATGTGGGATTGGAGAGACTCAGCAGGAAACCCGCCAGCACGGGATGCATGCCGCGCCCCTCCGCCGCGCCGCCCTCCGCCGCCGCCATGCCGCGCTCCATGAACCCGCGCGAATCGCGGATCGTCGCGACGCCCATCGCCACAAGCATCGCACCCCCGACCAGACCAAGCACGGCGGGCACCGGCGGCTGTTGGAGGAACTTCCCGCATCCGGCGACGATCAGCGCGAGCAACCCCATTTCGAGCAAGGCATGCCCGAGCACGATCAGGGGGCCGGCCATGAATCCCCGGCGAATCGATGCGGAGATGGTCGCCGTCAGGACCGGCCCCGGCGACATGGCGCCGGACAACCCGACCACGAAGGCGCCGGCAAACAGTCCAAGGGGGTTCACACGCGCCCGATCTCCATGCCCGGTCTACGATACAAAACGACAACGCGCGCCCCGCACGGATCCCCGGCGACGGCGCGCGTTGTCCTCCATGCCCGCGGCTCAGCCCCTGCGCGACTTGCCCTTCTTCTTCGCGGGCTTCGCGACGGCCTTCCTGGCGGACTTCGACGCGGCGGCTCCCTGCGTGCCCGGCTTCCGACCGCGCTTCCTGGGCGCGAGTCCCATGTCGGACAGACGGCGCTTGGCTTCGCGGGCCCCGAGCGTGCGCGCGGCCGCGATCTTGGCCAGCGTGGCCTTCCGTAGATCGAGACGACCGGACTTCCGCTCCCAGAGCGCCACGGACTGCATCGACACATCGATCAGTTTCGCAAAGTACTCCTGCGACAAACCGAGCTTCTTGCGCAGCGCCCGGATGCCCTTGCCGAAGACCCACATGCGCGCGCCATCCTCCACCGGGACGGGCGCCACCGCGGCGCTCTTCTTGAATGCGGACGAATAGGCCTTCACGTCGCGCTGCAGCACCGCCACGCCACGGCGCAACGCGGCCACCGCGCGCCGCAGTCCGGCAATGTCTTTCCGTACCGGAACCCCGACCGCTCTCGCCTGCTTCTTCGCAAGGCGGGTGATCTCGTCCTTGAGAACTTTCATTACGTTTGGCATACCCCGATCCTTTCCCGTGCCCTGCGCACCCTCGCGCAGCCCGCACGTGTATGCCGGATAGTGCACTAAACAAATTGTCAATGCAACAA
>CAYXFW010000695.1:0-1926 GCA_964464305.1 uncultured Verrucomicrobiota bacterium | reverse complement strand
GTCGCAACAGGCCGACGGCGTGTTCCAGGTCGGTCCGTTCCCGGAGGCGGCCTCCCTTGAGGCGATCTGCGGCGCGCTGGCAGCCCAGCCGGACTTGGTTGCAGACAGCCTCTCGGTCGAGCCTGCCCAGCTCAAGCCGGGCGAGTCGTTGTCCGTGACCGCCACCGTTCGCAACGTGGGCGGCGTCGATGCCGGCGACATCGAAGTGGCCTGCTACGCGGATCGCGTACAACCCGACCGCAAGTTGGACAGCCAGCGCGTCTCGCTTCGTGCCGCGGGCAAGTCCGGCCTGTTCGGCAAGGATAGCCGCGCGCTCACGTTCCGGCTCGACCCGGCGACGATCGACGGAAGGCGGGAGATCATCGTTGCGGTCAACAGCGACGGTCACGTCAAGGAGCTCTGCCCGGCCAACAACCGGGCGAGCCGCACGGTCGACGTGCCCGCCGACTACGTGGCGAACTGGCAGCACCGCCGTGCACTCGCGGTCGAGGCGGGGACGCTGGCTCGCGACGACGAGCCGGTCGTTCTTCCCTCCGAACTTCCTGCCCATGCGGACCCTGCCTCCGTGCGTGTGGTCGAATGCGGCGCAGACGGCCGGCTGCACTCGCCCGTGCCCGCACAGCTCGACACGGTCGCGGAAAAATCCGAGCTGTGCCTCCTGCTCGCCGGCCAGACGCCCGCCGGAGCCGTCCGGCGATTCGCCGTGTTCTGGAACGACCGCGCGCCCGACCGCCAGCGGGGCCGCGTGCTGTCGACCTGTTCCGGGCTGTGGCATCCCGACGACTCCACGGCGGAGGGTGAGACCTATCGCGTGCGGCTCAGCAACGGCGTGCTGACCGACCTCGCCGCCCGGAGCGGCGGACAGGCGGGCGCCCCCTTCGTCTCGAAGCTGATGGTCTCGTCAAAGGAAACCGGCTGGACCGACGAGCCGGGCACGGTCGAGCGCTGCGACGTGCTGGCCGCGGGCCCGGTGCGCACGGTCGTCGCCGTGCGCAAGACTCTGAACGCGGGCTACGCGTACGAGAAGACCTACGCCTTCTATCCCCGCCGGTTCGACGTGCTCGTCGCGATCAACAAGCCGCTTTCGCAGCTGAGCCGCGCCTACTACGTGCAGCCCGGACAGTACGTCGACAACGCCGGCACGCGCGCCGCCGTCGACGGGCACGGCGACGGGGAAGGCGTCCTCGGCAAGAACCCCAAGCCGCTTTGGTACGCCGTGTACGCGGAGCGCTGGGCTCATGCCTGTATCGCGCTGTCGCCATTCCGGGGCCTCAGCTATTGGGACTCGGGAGGCAGCTGGGGCGGCATCGGTCTGGACGCGGGCTCGCGAGAGAATGTGCGCATGAGCTACGTGGTACATGCCGGCGCGCAAGATGCAGCCTTCGCCGAAGCTGACTTCCGGCAGTTGACCGCACCGCCCAGCGCACACTGGGAGCGCGGGCAGGAAGGCAAACGATAGGGGATGGAATTGAAGGGTCGATGGGTCGTACCGGGATGTCGGGTTGCGATGAGCCCGGCGATGGCGATCCAACCCATGAAGATGAACTCCGCAGCGTGTCCTCGGTCAGCGTCTCGCTGCAGGTCGTCGGCGAAATGACCGGCATCTCACTGCAAGACCCCCGACGCCAAGCACGACCATGACGATCGCGCTGGGTTCGGGAATCGGGGAGGGCGTTATGAATTGGCTGGTTGTGATGTTCTTCAGGGTGCCGTTGTGGTTGCCCGTCTTGTCAAAGAGGGTGGTGGCGCTTGGGGTGTTGAAGTTGTAGTAGGCGATCAATCCAGACTCCGTGCCGGCCAGTTCCTGATTCATTGCGGCCTGAATTTCAGTTTGCGAGCGGGCATAACTCCAGATGCGAAGTTCTTCAAGTTCAACGGGGGCCGGAGAAGAGGGAAAATTGCTTCCGTAGGAAGCGATGTTCAGGT
>CAYXFW010000694.1:401-1935 GCA_964464305.1 uncultured Verrucomicrobiota bacterium | reverse complement strand
CGAGTGAGAGGAGCCGGCGGTGAACGTGTCCGAGCCGGGACCCGGGCCCCGGGCAGGCGATGACCCCCCCGGCGCCGGCGATCTCGCCGGCGCGACCTACTGGGACGGCGTGCACGAGCGGCGATCGGGCGCGGCCGCGCCGCGGCACGTACGGATCGCCCGGAGGATCCTCGGCCCGAAGATCTCGGCCTGGATGCGCAGCTACGAGGACCATCTCCTCTGGAACGTGATCTATCCGGCGTATCTGCCTCGCGGTGCGGGACTGCGCGTCCTCGAGATCGGCAGCGCCCCCGGCAGCCACCTGATCGGGATGCGGAGGAACTTCGGGTGGGAGCCGTTCGGCATCGAGCGCTCGCCCGCGGGCGCGGCGGTCAACCGGGAACGATTTGCGGCCGCCGGGATCGATCCGGAGAACGTGATAGAGGGCGACATCCTCGACGACGGTATCACCGGGCCGCTCGCCGGGTCGTTCGACGTCGTCGTCTCCCGGGGATTCATCGAGCACTTCCCCGATCCCTCCGCGGTCCTCGACCGTCACGTCGACCTGCTCGCCCCCGGGGGAACCCTCGTCGTGAGCATCCCCAACATGCGCGGCCTGAACTACCTGCAGGCCCTCCTGTTCAACCGCGCGATCGTCCCCCTGCACAACCGCGCCATCATGCGTCTTCCGGCGTTTCGCGCCCTGTTCGAGGGGCTGCCGCTCGAGCGGCGTTTCTCGGGGTACTACGGGACCTGCAGCGCCAGGATCTTCGTCCATGCCGGCGGGCGGGTGGGGCGCGCGCTGCGCCGGGGCGCCGATGCCCTGCAGGCGCTGCTCAACCTGCTCATGCGGCTGCTCCTGCGCGACCGGGGCCTCGAATCGCCCCTGCTCAGCCCGAATCTGTTGTTTATCGGCCGGAAAATTCATTACATTTCAGATACAGGAACCCTCTCCGACGGCGCCGGATGACGCAGCCGCCCCCACCCCCGCAAGCGCCGCACCGATCCGCCGCGCATGACCGCGGCGGACAGAAAGGAATATCCATGCACCGGCGACGCGACGTCCGATCCGTGACCGCATCCGCGCATCCGGGCGCGGCCCTCTCGCTGCTGCTGGTCCTGTCGGCCGCATCCTGCGGCGGCGACCCTGCCGGTCCCGCGGCCGACCCCGGCCCCGCCGCGGTCTGGCGCCTCGAGACGACGGTCCGGGCGCTGCGCGGCGTCTGGGGAAATGCCGGCGCCGGGTGGGCCGTCGGCGACGCGGGGACGATCCTGCGGCGGACCGAGGGGGCATGGCTCTCCGTCGAGAGCGGCACGACGCGGGATCTCAACGCGGTCTTCGGCATTTCCGCCGACCTGATCTTCGCCGTCGGGGACGGCGGCACCGTCCTGCGATGGGACGGAGCGGCCTGGATACCCGAGGAATCGCGGACGACGGCCGATCTATACGCGGTCGTCGCCGCGCCGGACGGCATCTGCTACGCCGCGGGACGGGGCGGCGTCGTGATCCGGCACAGCCTGGGGACCTGGAGCGTCGTGCCGACCGGGGTAGAGA
>CAYXFW010000694.1:0-391 GCA_964464305.1 uncultured Verrucomicrobiota bacterium | reverse complement strand
CGATCTGCGCGGACTGCATGCCTTCTCGGCCTTCGACGTCGTCGCGGTGGGCGACGGCGGCACGATCCTGCGATATGACGGCGGCGGATGGGTCGAGATGCCGGGCGGCGGCGGCCGGTCGCTCCGCGGCGTCTGGGGAGCGGCGCCGGACGACATCGTCGCGGTCGGGCTCTATGGAGAGATCATCCGCAGCGGCGGTGCCGCATGGTCAGTCGAGGACAGCGGGACCCTCGAGCACCTCACCGCCGTCAACGGTTCGGGCGGACTCGTCATGGCGGTGGGCGACCACGGCACCGCGCTCTCGTACTCGGGAGGCGCCTGGACCGCGCTGACCCCCGTCACCTCGCAGATCCTCTACGCGGTCTGCGTCACGGGGCCCGGCGAGGCCGTC
>CAYXFW010000693.1:0-1935 GCA_964464305.1 uncultured Verrucomicrobiota bacterium | reverse complement strand
TGCCGGTGGCTCCGAGAGGGAACTCGGGCATGAAATGGCACGCCTTCGGTTGCTTGTGCCGGGTCAGGGCCGCCAAACGCTCACGAAGCTCTTCTTGCTGACCGTCGTTCAGATCGAGCCCGGAATCTGTCGTATAGGCCAGGGTGATTCGCTCCCCCCAACGCTCATCAGCGAGACCGACCACAACGACGTCGCGTAGGCCCTGACACGATTCGAGAGCTGCTTCGATTTCGGCGGGATAGATGTTGTATCCGCCGCTGATCAACATGTTGTTCTTGCGATCGGTGAGATACAGGTATCCGTCTACGATCCGGCCCACGTCGCCCGTGAGTAGGGCATCAGCCCTGAACGACTTGCCCAGGTCGGCCCGTTCGGCGGCGTTCCAATACCCTGGTGCCACCATGGCACCGCTGACCACAATCTCGCCGACGCCGTCGTCCGCCAGAATCTCCATCCGCGCCTCCGCTACCACCCGGCCGGCCGAGGTGAGCAGGGACGGCTCTTCTCCTAAGCCGCGGGCGTGGTCATCGATGTTGAGCACGGTGAGCGGGGGGATCGCCTCGACCAATCCGTAGTACTGCACCAGGTGATCGGTCAGCCGTTCGGCGCAGCGCCGGATCTGGGCCGGCCGCATGGGGGCCCCCGCATACGCCAGCATCCGCACCCCGGCGAAGGAGGCGCGAGCGGAGGTGGGCAGATATGTGAGTGCGTCGATGACGCTCGGTACCAGGGCTAAATGGGTGATGCCTTCGGCAGCGACTATTCGGGTAATTTCGGCGGGCTGTGGATGGTGCACCATGACCTGCCTGACGCCCAGGGCGAGCATTGGCAAGATAAACAGGCCGCTGGTATGGATGGCGGGCCCCGCATGTAAATAGGCTGCGGGCACGCCGGTGGGTTCGATGACATGGCGCAGCATTGCGTGCGTGGCGGCCAGACGCATTCGGTGGGTGCGCAGCGCGCCCTTCGGCAGTCCGGTCGTTCCCGACGAGTAGGCCAGGCCGAGCAGATCCTCCGGTGCGGCGGCCGGCAGGACCGTGTCGCAGGATCCGGACTCGATCAGGGCCGCCAGGCCTCCCCCATCCGTTCGCACCGAGATCTCGCACGGGATGCTCTCAAGGATCCGGGCGCCGTCAACACCTGCCAGTTGGCCCTCCGCAATGAGGCCTCGGGCACCGCAGTCTTCACGAATGCCACGCCATTCCCGGGCACCAAGGCGGGGGTTCAATGGCACCCGGACCAGACCCGCCAGCGCCAGCGCCATTTCGCTGACCAGCAAGTCACAGCTGTTCGGGAGGGCTTCGATCACCCGGTCGCCGGGACGGAGCCCGCTCCGAAGCAAAGCGTCGGCGAGACGCCTGGACCGGTCGCGGAGATCGGTAAAGGTGAGCATGCCCGTGGCATCCTGCACCGCCGTCCGATGACCATAGCGCTGGGCGGCCGCGTCGAGCACATCACCGACCACATTAAGCCCATCTAACGTTTCCATCGTCATAATGAGTACTATAAACGAAGTCTGATGCGAAAGGTACGGTTATGACAAAGACGTCCATGGACCAAAATCACGCTTATCTCGTTGACAGCGTCCGCACCCCCTTCGGGCGATATCGAGGGTCGCTTTCCCGCACGAGGGTTGATGACTTGGCCGCGGCTCCCCTGCGCGAGGTCGTCGCACGGAATCCGGCCCTAGTGGCCGCCGGCATCGATGACGTCATCCTTGGCGATGCGAACGGTGCCGGTGAAGATAACCGCAATGTTGCCCGGATGGCGGCACTGCTTGCCGGTCTCCCGGTATCCACACCCGCAACAACCGTCAATCGCCTGTGCGGATCAGGCGCGGAGTCCATTGTGCTGGCAGCGCGCGCCATCCGGACGGGGGATGCCGACGTCGTGATCGCCGGCGGCGTGGAGGGGATGAGCCGCGCCCCGCAGGTG
>CAYXFW010000692.1:0-1940 GCA_964464305.1 uncultured Verrucomicrobiota bacterium | reverse complement strand
GGGCCAGGCCGATGCGGACCTGGGCGTCGACACGCTAGGGGACGGGTTCTATTGGGCGCTCGGCCTCCAGGCGACCGTCTGGCAGATGGACATGCTCGATCCGGAATTCCTGTCGGGGCGCTGGTCGATCCGCTTCGGTGCCGAGTATGCGTCCGCGGACCTCTCGAGCGGCGAATGGCAGGACCTCTCGGCCTCGCTGCGCCTGCAGTACGAGATCTTTGTGGAATCGGTCGAGGCGACGCAGAAGATCCCCTACAGTCTCGCGCTGTACGCCGGGCCGATGTACTCGGGGCTCGATGGCAACGTCTCGGTCAACGGCCTCCGCGAAGACTTCGAGGCCGACCAGGAGGTGGGCCTTGTCGCGGGCATCGAACTGAGCATCTCCCATAACGTCCTGCTCGGCATCGGCGCGGAGTATTTCGACGACGTCACGTGGGTTGGCTCCCTCCGCTACAAGTTCTGATTGTCGTCCCTGACCCGATCCGGACGACCCGTCCCGCATAGCGCTTGCCCGCCGGGGCCAGCGGCCCCAGCTACAGCTCTCCGAGTTTGCATGGCGACGGGATCCCGCGAACGGCCGGCCCAGCGGTCCGGCCCTACCCGCCGTACCCGTGGAATCCGCGGTAGGGCCGGGCCGCTGGCCCGGCCGAACGGGAAGCCCGCGCGAGCTTTTTCGTCGTCGTTGCACACGATCGGAGATGCGCCCGCCTGGGGAAGGACCAGCGCCGGCACCTTGAATCCCCCTCCCGAAACGCGTAGTATTGTACAAGGTGGGGGTGGAAAGGCGGCGCCCTGCTGAAGGGCGCGCATGAGCGGTGTACGGTCAAAATCCCGGCGCGGTGCGAGATTCCGAATCGCCGGGGTTTTGCTTGCCCTGACCCTGTCCGTCGGCGCGCGAGAGGCCGTCATGTTGGGCGGCCGGGAGGGCTTTTCATGGACGGACCTTCCGCCAAGCGGACTCCGCGACCAGCTCGGCCGCCTTCCAGTTGCGGCGCGGCAGGAAGCGGAGCGCCGTCTCAGCGGCTTCGCGTTTCCGCAGGAGGATCTCAACTCTCTCCGCGCGGACGACGACGGCGCAATCTTCTACGTCTGCGAATTCCCCGCCGCCGATGAATCCGCCGGTATCGATGCGGCCTCCGAGCCCGTGCCCGCCGCGGCCGCGGTGCCGGTGGCGCCGTTTCCCGCGGGGCTGAAGTTCCACAGCCGCCCGGGCGCGGCAAACGTGCTGTATTTGGATTTCGACGGTCATTCCGTGAGCGGCACGGCATGGAACGCGGTGGACAGCCTCGGCCGTACCTCGATTCCCGCCGTCGCCTTCAGCACCGACACCGACTTCGCCACCTTCAGCGATACCGAGCAGGCCGCAATCAAGCGCATCTGGCAGCGTGTCGCGGAGGACTACGCGCCGTTCAACGTCGATGTCACGACCGAGGCGCCCGCCGTTTTCGGCACCCGCACCGCACGTGCCCTGATCACGCGGAACACCGACGCCAACGGGCTCGCCAACCCCTCCTCCACCGCCGGCGGCGTGGCCTATGTCAATGTCTTCGCCGGATCGTCCTATGCCTACTACTCGCCCGCGTGGATCTACGCGAACAACCTCTCCTCGCGCGAGGACTACATCGCCGAGGCCGCCGCGCACGAGGTCGGGCACAACATGGGGCTCAGCCACGATGGAAAGACCGATGGCACCGAGTACTACGGCGGGCATGGCACCGGCGCGACGTCCTGGGGGCCCATCATGGGTGTCGGATACAACCGCAACGTCAGCCAATGGTCCAAGGGGGAGTACTACCTGGCCAACAACACCGAGGACGACCTTGCCATTCTTGCGGGCAAACTCGCGTACCGCACCGACGATGCCGGCGGCACTCCGGCGACGGCGGCCTACCTGGCGATCGCCACCAACGGTGCCATTCTGGCGACGACCCCGGAGACCG
>CAYXFW010000691.1:0-1952 GCA_964464305.1 uncultured Verrucomicrobiota bacterium | reverse complement strand
AACCTCCCGCATCTCCAAGGCGACCCCGCCGAGACGGGGCAGGCGCCAAGCCGTGCAGACCGCCAGCTTGCCCCGGCCAAGAGCCGCCCGCACCAGGTCCAGCATTTGCTCGGCCACGGCCCGGTTGAGAGTCTTGCCTTGAAGCCCGACGATGGAGGCGGCCCAGGGCGCATCTGCGGGGACCGTCGAGACCTTCGCGATGCGCGTGGCCAGCGGCACCAGCCGCGCATTCAACGAAGCGTTGGTCTTCGTCACCAGCGGCAACGCCGCCAACTCGTCGAGGGACAACGCCGCGACAGCCCGGGCCAGATCGCCATCCGGGGTCTTGAGCAGACGTTCGGACAGTTCCTTCCTCTGATCCTCCGACAGAGGATGCAGATCCGGGAATCGCGGAACATCCGCACCTTTCTTGCCGGCAAGCAATGCCCCGGCTCGGGCGCGGTACACGTCCAGCGCCTTGGCACCCATGATCTGGCGCGCATTGGATACGCCTCTCCTTCGCTCGAAATCCGCCAGCCACATCGCCGCCTCGGTACCCTCCCGGTAAAGGCTGTCCACTGTGATGGCCGCCACATCGCCAACCGTCACGACATGCGGAGGATCTCCCACGGGACGAGTATCGCCCAGCAACGTGCGCCACAGCTCCGCGGTCTTGGCAAGATCAGGGACCCACCGACCGCCCGCCCGCGTCGTGCCGGAATCCTCCACCCCTTCTTCGTGAACATCGAAGTCCGCCCCCATGTCCCCTCCGGCCTCCGCGAATATGTACCCGAGGCTCGCGGGTGCGGATAGCAATTGAACGCTCGTTTCCGGATCGCGGGCCTTGATCGCGGCGGTCAGAAGTTCAGCGGCCACGGCATCCGGTTTGGCCTCGCGCAACCGGTGCGCAAGTGCGCTCGTGACATCGGCCTCCTGATCGTCGCCTGCAATCAGACGGTCCAGCACCTCGCGGAGCGACGGCGTTTCCGTATGGCGCGCGAGGGAATCGAGGGCCTCCTTCAGATAGCCCTGATCCCCGTCGCCTTTGAACATCTCCCCATCAGTGGCAGCCGCAGCCGGAGCGCCCGACCGAGCCGCCAGCGCCTTCACAAAATCCCTGGCTTTCGCGCCCCGCACGATCACATAGTTCTCCACCAGACTCATCGTGTCGTAGCGAAGCGGGGATTCGAGCAGGAATGCCTCCACCGTCTGGACGTCCTCCGCCTTGCCGTGCTTGGCCAGATAGCGCACAGCCGCCGCGGCCTGACCCCGGCTTCCGTCTTTGAGATACATCCGGGCCAGTTCGGTCGGACTCTTGTCCTTGTTGGCCCGATACCACCCGGCGCATGCGCCTGCAACATCCGGCGGATCGGACTCGTCATCTCCCGTTCCTTCTTTGCGTGGAAGTACGCTCGTGAGCAACGCGAGCGCAACTTCGCCACGGGTGGCCGGACGAGCCATCGTTCGGTATATCTTGTCCACCATCTCCGCGCTCAGTTCGCCATCGGCACGGAAATCCCCGCGTCCGGAAAAACCCGCTCGATCGATGGCAATCATGCAGTCGTCCTTCGCCAGCGCGAGCAACAGGGGGATGGACTTCATCCCCCGTCGAACGATGCGCGATAACGCGTCCCCCTTTCCCGCCGGCCGCCGCCGCCCCTCTGCGCCGGGCAGAACCCACGGCCCGGCATTCAAAATCGACCACAGACTCTCCGGCTTCCTCACGCCGGCCAGTTCCTCGGCCAACGCCCGGTCCTCGTCGGTCAGACCCTCACCGGCGATCGTCGGAATCTGCGCGAGCGCGGTGCGATGCGCCACATTGTCCGCCAGGCGCTTGACGACCGGCCCCTGCCTCCACGGCGTGCCGAATGCGGTGACCAGCGAGTTCAGGTTCGTCGCATATTCCTTCCAATCCCCGGATTGGAAGAAGGCCCGGTTGGCCACCTGCAGTCTCAGATCTCCCAGTGTATCGA
>CAYXFW010000690.1:0-1952 GCA_964464305.1 uncultured Verrucomicrobiota bacterium | reverse complement strand
CTTCCCGGCAGCGGGCTCGGCCGACTGAAGCTCCGGATGGGCGTAGGCGACGCCGGCCGTGAGGGATGCCGCAACTAGCGTGACGGTGACGATGGAGGTCTTCTTGAACATTGGTCTTCCTTTTGGTGATGCGGTTTCTGTGTGGTTTTCAGTGGACGTCCAGAACGAGCATGAGGCCTCCGCCGCCCTTCTCTTCGACGTTGTTGTTGGCGGTGTGGTGGGGGATATGGCAGTGCACCAGCCACTTGCCTGGCCTTCGCGCGGTCCAGACGACGTCGTAGCGCTGGCCCGGCCCGACGTTGACGGTGTCCGCCTGGTATTTCGCGCTGTCGTTCAGCGTCACTCCGTCCACGGCCACGACCTGGAACGGGCCGCCGTGGACGTGCATCGGATGCACGAAGTTGTTGTTGGTGCCGATGAAGCGGATCTTGATGGTCTGGCCGACCTTCATCGGGACGGTGTCGGTCGAGGGATATGCCTTGCCGTTGATGGTGAAGTAGTTGGGCAGCGCGCCTTCCATCAGCATGGCGGGAAACGTCCGCCACTCCCGCTTCAACCATTCCTGAAGCTGGATCGTGTAGTCGATGTCGGCCTTCGCCTCCGTCGACGGATCCTTCGGTGCGATCAGCAGAGCACCGTAGAGTCCGAGCGCCTGCTGGCGATCCGGATGGTCGTGGCTGTGGTAGAAGTAGGTCCCGCTCTGGGCTACGTCGAATTCGTAGGTGTAGGAACCGCCCGGGGGGACGGGATCCTGCGTGACCTTCGCCGGTCCGTCCATTTCGTTGGGAACGATCAGACCGTGCCAATGCACCGTCGTGCTTTCCGGAAGAGCGTTGTGGAAATTGATCCGGACGTGCTCGCCCTCGGTGAGCTGGAGCCTCGGTCCGGGCACCTGGCGATTGTACGCGTAGGCCTCGACCGCGACGTTGGGCAGGATGTTCCAACGGATGATAGAAGCTTCGATGTCGAAGACCTTGATGCCGTTCTCGATGCGGGGCTGGAGGACCTGGTCGCCCTTCGCGTCGGGCGGAGCCGTGTACGTCACCTGCCTGGGCTTCACCGCGGCCATGTCCTTCATGGCCTCGCCGGGCAGGTCGAACGTGTTGATCATTCCGGGCGGCATGATCGCGCCATCGACATCGCGGGCGCTCAGGCCCAGATTCACCGAAAACCCCGGAACGATCATCCCGGATATGAGCAGAAATCCCGTGACGCCCGCGAGCGCGGCCAACTGAGGGCGCGTGGCATCGCCGCCCATCGCGTGGCCGCCGCCTTCTTTCATCTTGCCGTGGTCCATTCCCTCCATAGCGGGCATCGCCGCATGATCCGCGTGGCTTTTCGACGCTGCGCCGGGCCGAACCGTCATCAGGCCGTGCTTGATCTTCTTCTTCACCATCCAGACGTTGAAGGGATACGCGGTGGCGAAGCCGACCATCACGCCGAGGGACATCACGCCCCAGAAGACCAGCTCGAGCGGATCCATCGCGCGCATGTCGCGACCCATCATCAGGAAGCTCATGGCCGGCGCCATGCCGGCCATCATCGCGTTCATGCTGATGAACTCGGGGACGAAGCTCTTGCGGACGTTCTCCCAGTAGGTCCCGCCCATCATCTTCTTCATGAACAGCGACTGGAAGATGAAGAGCCCGAACGAGAAGCCGGCGACGTATTCGACGATCAGGTCGATCCACATCGGCAGCCCGAGCGACGCCGTGACGACGGCCGCGAGAATGATGCCGGTCGCGTCGCCGGCGACGCAATGAATGGTGCTTCCGACGCCCTGCTTCCACAATGGCGACGTGAATTCTTCGTGCTCGCCCGGCCTCGGCTCCTTGTCGGCGAGGACGTAGAGCAACAGCCCGAACGGGCCCATGTAGAGCGTGACCAGGATGAATCCCCATTTCATCACGGTCGGCTCTGGGTTGCCGGCGAACTGGTCGTAGGCGACGTAC
>CAYXFW010000689.1:0-1962 GCA_964464305.1 uncultured Verrucomicrobiota bacterium | reverse complement strand
GCGGTCGCGTGTTCGCGGAAGCGGTCGAACGCGTCCAGCGCGCCGGGAAGATCCTGCATTTCCTCGCGGACCTCCTCCGGAGGCCGGTTCGAACCGAGGCGGTAGGAGATGTTCGCCATGTGGGGCAGGGTGCTGGAGAAGTGGCCGCACTCGATCGGCGCGGTCACGTGCTTCGGGTCGCGCGAACGAACCGCGTCGATGAAATGCCGGTTGTGCTCGCCGGCCCCGTCCGACGGGAACTGCTTCACCTTGGCGCCGGCGTTGTCGTAGACCCAGCCGCCGCCCTGCCCCCCGGCGTAGGCGCCGTTCTCGCACTCGACCACGACGCCGGTTCGGACACCGCGATAGTGGTCCATCGTCTCCATGCCCGTCCGGACCGGAAGCCCGCGCACTTCGAACACGACGGGGGCCTCGGCGAAGTCGAAGAACGCGATCTGCGTGTTCGGCGTCGTGGCGTCGTCGTCGTAGCCGTAGCGGCCTCCGACGCACATGACGCGCGGCGGCGGCGGAACGTTGCCGAGAAACCAGCGGCACATGTCGAGCTCGTGGATGCCCTGGTTGCCGATGTCGCCGTTCCCCGTCTCCCACACCCAGTGCCAGTCGTAGTGCAGCCGTTCCCGCATCAGCGGGCCCTTCGGCGCCGGACCGCACCAGAGGTCGTAATCGACCTCCGCGGGCACCGGCCGCGGGCCGGAGACCTTCCCGATCGAGGCGCGCCGCTTGTAGCAGAAGCCCCGGACGACGCGGATGCGGCCGAGTTGGCCCGAGCGGACGTAGTCGACCGCCGCGCGCAGGCCGGTGTTGGAGCGGCTCTGCGTTCCCGCCATGACGATGCGTCCGGACTTCGCGGCCGCCTCCACCAGCTTCCGCCCCTCGAAAATGTTGTGGGAAACGGGCTTCTCGACATACACGTCCTTGCCCGCCTGGCACGCCCAGATACCTGCGAGGGAGTGCCAGTGGTTCGGCGTCGCGATGCACACCGCGTCCACCTCGCGGCTCTCATAGAGCTTCCGGAGATCCGTGTAGGTCGCAATCTCCTGCCCGAGCTTCTGCGCGGCCTCGCGCTCCTTCGCCAGCAGGGAGCGGTCGGGATCGCAGATCGCGACCACGCGGACACCGGGGATTTTCCGAAAATCGCCGACGTGGGCATGGCCCTTGCCGTGGACCCCGAGCACCCCGATGCGGACATCCGAGTTGGCCCCCGCGACCTGGCCCCACACCGACGCCGGCAGGGCCGCCGTGCCTGCGACCACGGCCGCTCCCCGAAGAAAATCGCGACGCCCCAGCGCCGCGCGCCGCCCGCATCGATCCCTTGCTGTTTGCATGGCGACATCCTAGACCTTCGCCGGCGCCCTGCGCAAGGACCGGCAGGGGGTCACGGCGGTTTGCAGTCCCCCCACCCTACCGGGTATTCTCAGGAATCGAAGGAGAGCGGCATGCCGTTTGGAAAAGAAAAAGCGACACTGAAGCTGACGGGGGAGCACAACCGGCGGATGGTCTTCCAACTGCTGCGACGCCACAGGCGTCTTTCGCGGCAGCGGATCGCCGACTCGACGGGACTGCACCGGTCGACGCTCTCGAAGATCATGTCCGAGTTTCTCGAGCGTAAACTTGTCCGGGAAGTCGGACAGGTTGTGCCGCTTGTGAAGCGCGTGGGCAAGCGGCAGACGCTGCTGGAAATCCGGGGCGACGTCGGATGGACCCTCGGCGTGAGCATCACGAACGAGTGGACGCGAATGGTCGTCGTCGACGCGGCGGGCGCGCTCATCGCAGATTCCCAGATGAAACTCGGCGACGACATCTCGCTGGTGCCGGCGCAGCTCAAGGCCCATGCCGACACGTGGCTCGCGGACGACCGCCGGCCGGCCGGCCGGTTCTTCGGGATTGGCGTGGCCGTCCCGGGCATCGCCGATACCGAGCGCGGCGTCCTGATCTACTCCGATCATTTCCGCATCCGGAACC
>CAYXFW010000688.1:0-1963 GCA_964464305.1 uncultured Verrucomicrobiota bacterium | reverse complement strand
ATCGCGGGCCGATGTTCAGCCACAGTTACTACATGATGACCGTTGCGGGTCTGTTCTCCGACGGGCGGAACAACCCGAAAAGCAACTACGGCCCGCGCGCACTTGGATCCTCGGCCAGCCGGATCCTCGGCAAGATCGACGGCTCCCATCACGGCGTGAAGGCCACGCCGGAGCAGGAGCGAACCCTGCGCCTGTGGATCGATTCCGGCGCCGCCTACCCGGGAACCTATGCGGCGCTGGGCTCCGGGACGATCGGCGCCTACGCCGAGAACAGGCAGGTTGAGGTCGACACGGAATGGCCCACCACCCGGGCCGGCGCGGAGGTGCTGCAGCGCCGGTGTGTTGACTGCCACAACGATCCGGCGCGCGTGCTTCCGCGGAGTCTTTCCGACGAGCGCGGGCTTTCGTTCTGGCGGCCGGACTGGAAGGACCCGCGGCTCAACACGACCCGCCATATCGTTTTCAATCTCACGCGGCCGGAGAAGTCGCTTGTACTCCTTGCGCCGCTCGCGCCGGGCGCAGGCGGCTGGGGGCTCTGCAAGGATCCGAAGACCGGCCAGCCCGCACCGGTCTTTGCCGATACGAAGGATCCGGACTATGCGACACTGCTTGCGATGTGCGCGGCCGGCCGCGACCAGTTGAACCGGATCGGGCGCTTCGACATGCCCGGGTTCCGGCCGCCGCGGCCCTACCTCCGCGAGATGAAGCGCTACGGAATCCTGCCCGCGAATCTGTCCGACGACGCGCCAGTGAACCCGTACGAGACCGACCGCCGCTACTGGGAGTCCCTCTGGTACCGACCGGCCAGCATTCCGCAGGCGGCGCGGATGTCGGCACCGCCACTGTAGCGCCGTGACACGGGCGCGCCGACGTGGACGCGCAGGGCGTCGCGAAAGGCGTCGAGTGCCGCGCGGCCGGGCGGGCGAAAGCGGCCGGACGGGTCGTTGACGTCGATCAGGTCGATCTTGACCGGCAGTCCGCGCACCAGGTCCCCCAGCCGCCGCGCGTCGTCCTCCGACGTGTTCTCGCCGTCGATCATCGTCCACGCCAGCGTCACGCGCCGGCCGGTCGCGGCGTGGTACCCGCGCAACGCCTCCATGAGTTCCGGCGTCGGGTACGTGGCTTCGACCGGCATCAGGGCGCGCCGCCGGGCCGGGTCGGCATGATTGAGCGAGACGACCAGCCGGTACGGGAGACGTCCGGCGGCGAACCGGCGGATGCCCGGCACGATGCCCGCGGTGCCCACGGTGATCGACTTCCCTGCAATCGCCAGGCCGCAGGGCTCGGACAGGATCCGCGCGGCGCGCAGAACGGCGTCGAGGTTCAACATCGGCTCGCCCATGCCCATGAACACCACGCCGCCGATGCGATGTGGCGAGTCGGCGGCGACATGGACGACCTGGTCCACGATCTCCCACGCGGCCAGGTCGCGCTGGAACCCCATCCGTCCCGTTGCGCAGAAGGCGCAGCCCAGCGCGCAGCCCGCCTGCGAACTGACGCACACGATGTACTTCGGATCGTCCGGCCGGTGGAGCAGGGGGATGCGAACCGCCTCGAAGATCTCCGGACCCGCGCCGCGGAACGCGTACTTCGCAAATCCGTCGGACGGCGACACATCCCGCGCGGTACGTTCCAACCGAGGAATGGCGGCCGCCTCGCGGACGATGGCCATCGTGCGCGGCGAGATGTCCGGTGCGGGCTCCGGCAGGGCGCCGCGACGGACCGCCGCCATCTGGATCCGCCGCGCCAGCCCGGGCTTGACGCCCAACGGCGCCAGGATCGCGATCAGTTCGTCGGTCGTGAGCCCATTGAGCGGAATGTGCACGGAAGGGGACGGTATCCTCCCGGGGCGGTGCGCGCGACACAGATCCGCGATCCCCAATGCCCGCGGAGATGACATGGAGGTGAGCTGTAGCTGCGACCGGCTTGTCCTCCATAGCGCAGCGCGACGGAGGATCGCGGC
>CAYXFW010000687.1:0-1967 GCA_964464305.1 uncultured Verrucomicrobiota bacterium | reverse complement strand
CGGCGTCGAGTGGGACGCTCAGAATCTGCCATCGCCCGTCCCGGGCATCGGCCTCGGTCCGGACCGCCCACCCGCCCGCGGCCCACGCCGTGTCCCCGCTGCCCTTCACCCGCACCTCCGCGGTGCCGGTCCACGGTGCGATGCCGGACGGCTCGTCGATCCGCACATCCATGCCGCCGAGCGCGCGCGGCGCGGGGAAGCGGCCGGTCAGCGTCAGAGACCCCGCCGCCGCGCGGGATCCGGTGACGACAGGGGCCTGCGGGTCGACGATCGTCTTTCCGGCCACGAAGTCGGCGATCCGGTCGTACAGCACGCGATGCTCGGCGTTGCTCGAGTAGCAGGCATCTTCGACGATGTGCGTTTCAAGATAATGCGCCATCGCGCCCTTCTGGAAGCCGAGCCGCTCCGGCGCGCCGTCGACGAGATAGTGAAGAAATGGCTGCCAGTCCGAGCGCGTCACGAGGACCGCCCCGGCCTCCATCTCGACGCCCAGACCCGCCTCGCGCGCCTTGGCGGCATTGATGTCGAGCCGGTTCCGGCGCACGCGTCCCTTGTGGGTGTTGGACTTGAACGCGTAGTTCGGCTGCATGATCGCCACGTCGAAGCCCATCTCCTTCCACCGCTCCCATCCGGGCGCGACGAACCAGGGGATCCAGAGGAACCGATGGCCGGTGGCGTGCAGGGTCCGGGCGACGCTCTGGACGACGGGGATATCCTTCTCGGATACGCCCTCCGCCATCCAGTAGAACCCCCAGAGGTGGAGGTGGCGGTACTTCGCGGCGGCGAAGCGGCGGACGGCCTCGTCTCTGTACCACGCGATCACGGCCTGCCGTCCCGGTTCGGCGCCGAGATCCTCGGCTCGGCCGTCCCGGTCCACATCGCCGAACTCATGCACGTCGCGATGCATGTAGGGGATGGTCAGCATGACGCTCCGCGGTGCGGGAGGCTTCCCGGAGGCGCGGGCGGCGCGGTCGATGGCCTCGTCGAGCGCCGCCAGATCGCGGTCCTGCCCGAACCAGCGGTCGAGGCAGTACTGCCAGTCGCCCATCCGTGTCGGACCCCCGTCGGTGCGCAGTCCTCCCGGCGTCGTGAAGATCAGGAAGAGATACGCATCGAAGAGCCATTCGCCCGGCTCAACCTCGCCGCCCGGACGCGTCCGGATCACGTAGGGCGTCAGTTCGTTCACGCCGCGGACGGGACGGTCGTAAATGAGGGCGCAATGATGAAAGCCCGCCTGCTCGGGGGTCGGATATCCGCCGCTCTCCGCCGCCGTCGCCGCCGCCGCACCGCCCGAAACAACCAGCAAGGCGCTCGCAAGGATCGAACGTGGAGAGTTCATGAGGCCACCCTGCCAACCCCAAGCCCGGAAGGCAAGCATGGGTCCGGTCTCAGCCCCCCGTCTCTCCGCTCTCTGCTCTCCGCTCTACCGCCCGCCCGCCTTCCGCAGCCGGTTCCGGGCGTTGACGAAGACGACGCGGGGCCTGAAGGACGGGCATTCGGCGTCGTCGACCGACGCGAAGGCGACGATGATCACCGGGTCGCCCACCGCGCCCAGACGGGCCGCCGCGCCGTTCAAGAGGATGGTTCCCGATCCGCGCGGCGCCGGAATCGCGTACGTGACCAGGCGCTCGCCGTTGTGGACGTTGAAGACGTGAATCTGCTCCCCGGGAACGAGATCGGCGGCATCCATCAGGTCGGAATCGATGGCAAGGCTTCCCTCGTAATGAAGGTCGGCCCCGGTCACCGTCGCCCGGTGAATCTTCGACTTGAGCATGAACCGTTGCATGTATCCCCATCGGCTCGCTTGGACCCTCCACTTTCGCTCGAAACCCGCGGGAAGTCAACGCACCGGACCTTCACCGGCTCACGGCCTCGAACCTCGCCTGACAACATTGGGCAACCCACTCGGGTTGCTTCGGGAGGCCTCCGCACGGCCGCGGTGGACCCCGCTTCGCGAGGACGCTTCG
>CAYXFW010000686.1:0-1976 GCA_964464305.1 uncultured Verrucomicrobiota bacterium | reverse complement strand
CGGCGGACCTGGTCGTGCAGGGTGGCCCCGCGGATATAGGCCATGGCGAGGTAGAGGATGCCGGCATCCTCGCCGGCCTCGAAGGCGGTGACGAGGTAGGGGTGCTCAAGGCGGGCCGTGAGGCGGATTTCCTCGACGAACCGCTCGGCTGCGTCGCCGGAGAGCGATCCGGAGCGGGAAAGGAGTTTCAGCGCGACCATGCGGTCGAGCGAGAGCTGGCGGGCGAGATAAACCTCCCCCATGCCGCCGCGGCCGATGAGCTTGACGAGCTTGAAGCCGCCGATCGTGGTTCCGGGCTCAAGGCCTTTGCGGGGAACGACCTGGTTCGAGCCGCAGGTCGGGCAGGCGACCTCGGTCCCGGCGGAGTCGGCATCGATCTCCAGCCGGGCCTCGCATTTCGAGCACCGAAACGTGATCTGCATGGTGTCCCACGGGTCGTAACGCCGCCGTGCACCATCCTACAACGAAACCGGGGCGCATTTCGATACATGTTGCGCGACCGTGCGCGGGCTTTACTCCGGGGCCGCTTTGGCGTATGAATCACGCGTTTTTTGCGGGCAACCCGGAGGAATCGGCACATGGCAGCGAAGAAGAACACGGTCGTCGGCAACATGGTCATCGCGCAGAGCGGCGGCCCGACAGTCGTCATCAACCAGAGTCTCGTCGGCGCGGTTCTGGAGGCGCGCAAACACCCGGAGATCCGCAAGATCTACGGGTCGCTCCATGGTCTCAAGGGCCTGCTCGAGGAAGACCTCTGTGACCTGCGCAAGGAGACCCCGGCGAACCTGGAGCTCGTGGCGAAGACGCCGTCGTCCGCGCTCGGATCCGTCCGCAAGAAGCCGACGCCCGAGGATTGCGCGAAGGTGTTCTCCGTGCTGCAGAAGTACGACATCCGGTACTTCTTCTACATCGGCGGCAACGACAGCGCTGAAACGACGCACATCGTGAACGAGGAGGCGAAGAAGGGCGGGTTTGCCGTCCGGTGCTTCCACATCTGCAAGACGATCGACAACGACCTGCGCGAAAACGACCATACCCCGGGGTTCGGCAGCGCCGCGAAGTTCGTCGCGCAGGCCTTCATGGGCGACAACCTCGACAACCGCTCCCTGCCGGGCGTGAAGATCAACGTCATCATGGGCCGGCACGCCGGCTTCCTGACCGCCGCCTCGGCGCTGGCGCGCGTGTTCCCGGACGACGGGCCGCACCTGATCTACGTGCCCGAGCGGGCGTTCTCCCTGGACATGTTCGTGGCCGATGTGCAGGCCGTCTACGCGAGGCTCGGCCGGTGCGTGGTGGCGGTGTCCGAGGGCATCCAGGACGAACACGGCGAGGCGATCGCGAGCAAGTTCGTCAAGGAGACCGATTCCCACGGCAACGTGCAACTGAGCGGCAGCGGGGCGCTCGGCGACTTGCTGGCGAAGGAAATCAAGGAAAAGGCGAAGATTTCGCGCGTGCGCGCCGACACGTTGGGTTACCTGCAGCGCTCGTTCGCGGGCGTTGTGTCCGCGGTCGACGCGAAGGAAGCGCGGCTCGCCGGCCAGACTGCGGTGAAGTATGCGGTCTCGGGCGCATTCGAGAGCGGCAGCACCGCGATCAAGCGCAAGCCGGGCAAGGGCTACAAGACCTGGATCGAGCGCACGGAGTTGAAGAACGTCGCGAAGGAAACGCGGCACATGCCGGACGAGTTTATTGCCGCCGCCGGCAACGACGTCACGAAGGCGTTTCTCGACTACCTCCGCCCGCTGGTCGGCGATCTGCCGGCCACCGGCCGGCTGAAGGCCGTCCGCATCGCAAAGAAGGGCTGACGGACCGGCGGAGTTTCCAACCCTTGGACGCCGGGCAGACCCGGGCGTCCAAGGGTTGGAAGCCGGGTACGCAGGCGCTGTGCGCTCCATCCTCACCACGGTCTTCCTGCTTGCGTGCAGCAACGTCTTCATGACGTTCGCGTGGTACGCGCACCTCAAGAACCTCTCCCA
>CAYXFW010000685.1:0-2009 GCA_964464305.1 uncultured Verrucomicrobiota bacterium | reverse complement strand
CGCGCCCGGGGTCGTGGGGCAGCGCCGCGCGACCCCGGGCGCGCAAGGGTCGCCGCGAGCCATGACGGTGGCGGGGCTGGGCTGACATGGCATGGTGTCATCAACGCCGGAGGTGAGCTACCGTGGCCGCGCCAGCGGACACGGTTAGCTCCACCGATTTGTTGGCCTACCTGCCTCATGACAGCTCAACGCAAAGTACAACCGCACAGAAAACCCCATATGCGGCAAACAGTAGACTCGTAACGACATTGGTATACGCAATCACGCGATAACTTCTGAGCGGCCCGGCACATGTTGAGAGCAGGAACGCAGCTAGGGAGACTAGAGACACAATCGCAGCGCTAATCCCAAATGCCTTGATGACTTGTGCATCGCCTGGCGCATTGATGTTCAGCATGGCCGGGTTCAAATACCGGATGGTCACAACGGCAATGAGCCCTGCGGCACAAAACGGCAGCAGGTACGACCATCTCGGCCATTGCAGATTGGTTTTGTTGATCATGTTTATACCGGCGAACAGTGTGTTAGTCCCAAGTCAACCTGCAAAACACCAACTGAGAAAAGACCAAGTCGTGGACGGGGCGACCTCCGGGGGTGGGATGGGGTGGCGAGGGAGTTGAAGAGGAGACGGGCGGGCGAAGGGATGGGCGCTGGCGGATCGCGAGCGAGTCGCACGGGGCGGTCTCTCCCTGCATCGGCGACAGTGAATGCGCGTATTCATGGCTGCCGGAACCTCATTTCTCCCTGCGAACGTCAGGATGATCGCATGGTCCGAAGCGTCGAGGCAAGCCGAAACCGGAGCGAAAGATGGAGCGAAAGATGGAGCGGTCTAGCCGACGGGCGCGGCGGGTGCCCCAAGCGGATCTGGAGGAGCATGGCGCACGCTTGACTTGGTGTTTCCACTTCGCAATAACAATGTTCGTGCCTGACTGCGAAAACACCAAGTCATGGAGATGGGCATGAATCGAGCGCCGGTCAGTTTCCCGGAGTGGGCGGAGTGTCTGGCGGCAGATTCGGAGGTGCCCGACGAAACAAAGACCCGCTTCCGGGCTCAGGTCATCGGTTATCTTGCGTATCTCAAGGGGCTGCATCAGCGGGCGACGGTGGGCAGCGTGCTCGGGTACTTGGACGAGGTGGAGAGGTCGGGCGCCGATTCGGGACCCGTCCGCGAGGCCTTGCGGTGGTTCTTCCGGGCGGCGGCGCGCAGGCCCGCCGTCGGCGGAGTGCCGAGGGAGGCCGGACCGGTGGCATCGGCGCCGGATGTGGATGCGGCACCGACGGCCATCGATCCCGGGAAGATGGACGTCGGCGGGCCGCCGTGGGAAAGGAGGCTGGTCGAGCGGATCCGGGTGCGGCAACTCCTCTGGCGGACCGAGCAGACCTATCGGGACTGGATCCGCCGGTTTGCGGCCTTTCTGCTGCCGCGCGAGGTGGAGTCGGCGACGGACGACGACGTTAAGGCCTACCTTACGCACATGGCGGTTGCGGGCGGCGCCGCGGCGTCCACGCAACGCCAGGCGCTCAACGCGTTGGTGTTCCTAATCCGGGAGGTTCTCGGACGGGAGCCGGGGGACCTCAGCGGCTATACGCCATCCCGCCGCTCCGTACGTGTGCCCACCGTGCTGAGCCGCGGCGAGTGCCGGGCGCTGTTCGGCGAGCTTCCGCCGCTGGCGCGGCTGATGGCCGAGTTGATGTATGGGGCGGGGCTGCGGGTGACGGAACTGCTCCGACTTCGAGTGCAGGACCTCGATTTCGAACGCGGGATCGTGCTCGTGCGCGATGGGAAGGGCTCCAAGGACCGCGTCACGACGCTGCCGGAATCGTTGAAGAGCCGGTTGCGCGGGCACATGGACGAGATGAGGAAGCTGTTCGATGAGGACCGGGCCGCAGGGATGGCCGGGGTCTGGCTGCCGCCGACCGTGGAGCACAAGATGCCCGCAGCCGGAACGCGATGGGAGTGGCAGTGGGTATTTCCGTCCCGGCAAACCGCGGTCGACCCTCGCAGCGGG
>CAYXFW010000684.1:0-2013 GCA_964464305.1 uncultured Verrucomicrobiota bacterium | reverse complement strand
AAACTGGAGCACGTCCAGCGGGTGGTGTTGGATGAGGCGGACGAGATGCTGAACATGGGATTCCAGGAGGACCTGGAGACCATCCTGAAAGACGTGCCGGAGCAGGCGCGCACCCTGCTCTTCTCCGCCACCATGCCGCGGCAGGTGGCGGCCATCGCCGGCAAGTACATGCACGATCCGGAGGAGATCATCCTGGGCAAGCGCAATGCCGGCGCGGAGAATGTGACCCACGAGTGCTACACCGTTCACGCGCGCGATCGCTACCAGGCACTCAAGCGCATCATCGACGCCCGGCCGGGCTTCTACGGCATCGTGTTCTGCCGCACCCGCGCCGAAACCCAGGAAGTGGCCGGAAAGCTCGCCGGGGACGGCTACAACTCGGACACCCTCCACGGCGACCTCTCGCAGGACCAGCGCGACCGCGTGATGCGGGCCTTCCGCCAGCGCGCGGTGCAGATCCTGGTGGCGACCGACGTCGCCGCCCGAGGGCTCGACGTCGACGACCTGACCCACATCGTGAACTACGATCTACCCAACGATCCCGACGTCTACACCCACCGCAGCGGACGCACCGGTCGCGCCGGCAAGGCGGGCGTGTCGATCGTGCTCGTCCACATGCGCGAAGACTACAAGATCCGGGTCATCGAGCGCCTCATGAACAAGCGCTTCGAGTACAAGCCCGTCCCGGGCGGCCGGGAGGTCTGCGAGGCCCAGTTGACCGCCTACCTGGAGCAGATTCGGGCGGCGAAGCCCGCGGGAAGCGATCTCGACACCTTCATGCCGAAGGTCAACGAACTGCTGGCCGGCCTTTCGCGCGAGGAACTCATCGAACGTTTCGTGCTACGCGGCATTTCCCGTTTCCTCGACTACTACCGGAACGCCGTCGATCTGAACGTGGCGCACCATCACGACCGGCCGGACCGGCCGGACCGCGCGGAACCGGGTTTCCGGCCCGAACGGGGCGGGCCTGCGGGCGGACCGCCGGTCGGGGACGTCGTCCGGATGCGGATCAATCTCGGCGCGCGCAACGGGCTGACGCCCCAGATGCTGATTTCCGTGATCAACCGCGCTACGCCGGGACCGAAGCTGCGCGTGGGGCGAATTCGCATTCTGGAGCAGGACAGTCTGTTCGAGGTGTCCGCCGAGACGGCCGGCATCATCCTCCCGAACCTGAACCAGGCCGACTTCCACGGGCGCCGCGTGCGCGCGGTGGCCGAGCAGGATCCGCGCGGCGGCGCGGGTCGCGGTCCGGGCCGTCCCGGCGGCTTCCACGGGCGTCCCCACGGCCCGCCGCGCCGGTACTGACGCGCGGCAGCCCCTCCGTCTTCCGCCACATTTCCAGCCGGCAATCGAATCCGCCGAGGTCGACGGTCCGGCGGTACTCCAGCTCCAGCGTGGGATCGCGCGGCTCCAGTCGCAACGGATTCGTGAAGACCAGGCGGCCGCCGGGCCGCAGCACGGCCGAGGCAGCCTCGAAGAAGGCTGTGAAGAACTCCCACGGATCGGCCAACCGGAGACGCCGGCCCAGGGGCGGATTGGTGATCACGAGCGACACGCTGCCGGGACCGAGCCCGCTCGCCTTGGCGGCCTCGCGAAAATCGCAACACGCAAAGGTGGCCGGGACGTCGACCTTGGCCGCATCCAGATTGGCCCGGGCGATGACGAGCGCTTCCGGGCTGATGTCGGTTCCGTAGACATGGCTCACGCCGCCCCGCAGTGCCCGCTCGATGAGTTCCAGCCCCGAACCGCAGAATGGATCCCACACGATTTCGCCGTCCCTCGGTCCGGCCAGCCGGGCCATGCATGCGGCCAGCGGCGGATGCGAGGCCGCGGCGACGTCGTCCGTGCGGTAGAACATGCGCGGATCGGGCGAAAGGCGCGGCCGCAGTTCCACGGAGATGCCGCGGGCCGACTCGTGCAGATCGACGGACCACAGCGCGCGGCGCGGGTCGTTGAGAATGTCCGGACACATCGCGTACGCGCGGTTCGCCACATCCTGCACGGCGCCTCGCT
>CAYXFW010000683.1:0-2019 GCA_964464305.1 uncultured Verrucomicrobiota bacterium | reverse complement strand
CCCCTGCCGCGTCATGCCGCCCATTCAAGGCTTGGATTGCGGCCGGATGGCCGTATCATGGCGGGCCGTATTGAAACCCGACGGAGCCCGATCATGATGACATCGCGAGAGATCCGCCAGTCGTTCCTCGACTTCTTCCGGTCGAAGGGACACGACATCGTTTCCAGTTCGCCCGTCGTCCTCCAGTCCGATCCCACCCTGCTCTTCGCCAACGCCGGGATGAACCAGTTCAAGGAGATCTTCCTCGGCGCCCGCGAGGCGACGGCGAAGCGCGTGGCGGACACGCAGAAGTGCATCCGCGTCAGCGGCAAGCACAACGATCTGGAGGAGGTCGGACACGACACCTACCACCACACCTTCTTCGAGATGCTCGGGAACTGGTCGTTCGGCGATTACACCAAGCGCGAGGCGATCGCGTGGGCATGGGAACTGCTGACGGTCGTCTGGAAGCTCCCGAAGGACCGGCTCTGGGTGACCGTCTTCCGGGACGACGCCGAGGCCGGGCGGATCTGGCGCGAGGTCACCGACATCAACCCTGCGCACATCCTGCCGTTCGACGAGAAGGACAACTTCTGGGAAATGGGCGAGACGGGTCCGTGCGGTCCCTGCTCCGAGATCCACTTCGACCGGACACCGAACGGCTGCGCACCCTCGATGGTCAACGCCGGAAGCCCCGAGGTCATCGAAATCTGGAACCTCGTCTTCATGCAGTACAACCGCCGGTCCGACGGACGCCTCGACGAGCTTCCGGCCAAGCATGTCGACACGGGCATGGGCTTCGAGCGCGTCGTCGCGGTGATCCAGGACAAGCCGTCGAATTACGACACCGACGTCTTCATGCCGCTGATCGGGGCCGTGGCGGCCCGCTGCGGCCTGCCCTACGAGGGCGAGGCGGCCATTGCCATGCGCGTGATCGCTGACCATATCCGCACCCTGTCGTTCGCGATCGCCGACGGCGTGCTGCCGTCCAACGAGGGCCGCGGCTACGTCCTTCGCCGCCTCCTGCGCCGGGCGGTCCGCTACGGCCGCAAGCTCGGCCTGCGGGAGCCTTTCCTCGGCGACCTCGTCCCCGTGCTGGAGACGACGATGGGCGACGTCTTCCCCGAACTTCTGCGCAACCGGACCCAGGTGCTCCGCGCGCTCAAGGCCGAGGAGGAGGGCTTCGCCGCCACGCTCGACCGCGGCATCGCCCTTTTCGAGGAGGTCGCCAGCGGGGTCTCCCGCAGCGCCGGAACGACCTTCCCCGGCGACCAGGCCTTCAAGCTGTACGACACCTATGGCTTCCCGATCGACCTGACCCGGCTGATGGCCGCCGAGAAGGGGCTCGCGACCGACGAGCCCGGCTTCGAGGCCCTCATGGCCGCCCAGCGCGAGCGCGGACGCGCCGCGCGCAAGGGGGCCGCGGCGGGGCATGGCGGGGATATTGTCGCCGACCTCGTGGCCGCGGGCCTTCGCTCCGCGTTCACCGGCTACGACGCCCTCGAGGACGACGCCACGGTGCTGGCCATCCTTCAGGACGGACTCCGCGTTCCGGAACTGGCCGAAGGCGCGCAGGGCGACGTCCTTCTCGACGCCACCCCCTTCTACGGGGAGGCCGGCGGACAGGTCGGCGACACCGGCCGGCTGGAGGCCGGCGGCGCCGCGTTCGACGTTCTGGACACCCAGAAGCCCGCGGACGGAATCCTGCTGCACCGAGGCCGCATGGTCCTGGGACGGCTGGCCGAGGGCATGAAGGTCCGCGCCTGCGTCGATGCCGCCCGCCGCGCCGCCATCCTTCGGCATCACACGGCGACGCACCTCCTCAATGCCGCCCTGCGCGAGTTCGTGAGCCCGCAGGTCAAGCAGGCCGGCTCCATGGTCTCGCCGGAGCGCCTCCGCTTCGACTACACGTGGTTCGAGGGCATCGAGCCCGCAGTGCTCGCGAAAATCGAGGCCCGCGTGAACGGGTGGATTCTCGAGAACCGTCCGGTCCATACTTCTTCCATGGCGTTGAAGGACGTGCCCGGCTCGGGCATTGTC
>CAYXFW010000682.1:0-2020 GCA_964464305.1 uncultured Verrucomicrobiota bacterium | reverse complement strand
CGGCGACCTGGGCGAAGTCGGCAACCAGGTCGGGCCATCCGTGCTGCGCGCCCGGTTTTACGACCAGCTTCGCGTCCACGCCCGCCTCCTTCATCTTCGCCACCAGGGTCTCGGCCTGCTGGATCGGGACGAGGAGATCCGCGTCGCCGTGGAGAATCAGCGCGGGCGCCGACGATACGCTCACGTGGTAGATCGGCGAGACGCGGCGGCCAAGCTCGACGATGCGCGCTTCGTCCACGATCGGAACGAGCTTGCGCGGCTTCGGATCGAGTTCACGGAAGTCAAACGCGCCGGCATAGTTCGCGAGCACGCCGCGTCCGATCGCATCCTCGCCGGGCTTGCCATAGTTCAGGAAGTCGGTGGGCGGGCAGAAGCACGCCACCGCCTGCACGCGGCTCGAAACGCGGTCGATGGGATCCTTGGCCGCGGGGTTTCCATCCGCCCCGCACGTGCCCTGCATCAGGGAAAGATGTCCTCCGGCCGAGACGCCCGTGATTCCGATCCGGTCGGGGTCGATGCCGTAGTCCCGCGCGTGGAAACGGATGAACCGGACCGCGCGATGCATGTCCTCGAGGATCTCGGGGATGGCGAACTTCGGCTGGCTGCCGTGGACCACGGCAAAGACCGTGTAGCCGCGCGCCAGGAGCGGCGCCATGCGGACGATCACCCCGTTCATGTCGTGCGACGAATACCAGCCGCCGCTGACCGCATAGACAATGCCGATCCCGTTGGTCGGTCCCTTCGGGCGGAAGATGTCGAACGTCAGCGCCGTCCCATACTTGCGGGCGTAAATGACATCCTCGACGCGGTCATAGACCGGCTCCGCCGCCCGTCCCCACCCCGCTGCGAACAGGGAGACCGCCAGAAGCCACGCACGGACAAGCCTTCGACTCATGCTCCGCTCCCTTCTGCGATCGCTCACCGCCCGAACGCGGCCTCGGCGGCCGCGCGGAATACATCCAGCCCCCGCTTGCCCTCGCCCGGAAATCCGGCGTGTTGGACCATGTAAACCGTGACCAGCCCGCGCTTCCAGTCGACGTACATGTGCGTCGCCTGCGCGCCGCCGTGGCCGGCATAGTCGGGACCGCACTTCAGGCCCAGTCCGCAACTCTCCGTCGCCTCCGCCGGCGTTTGTCGCCGCACCATCTCGCGCACCGAGGCCTCGGAAAGAACCCGCACCCCATCGAGTTTGCCGCGGCGGAGGATCATGCGACAGAACCGGCCCACGTCGTCCGCCGTCGCGAACAACCCGCCCGCCGGCATCGGAAACCGCGCGGCCCGGTCGCCGAGAGGATAGCGAAGTTGCGCAATCTGGAACTCGACCAGGTTGGTCTTCCCGGCATCCGGCTTGTAGGACTTCGCCAGACGGGTCACCTGTTCCTCCGACGGCCAGAACGTCGCGTCGCGCATGCCCAGCGGATCGAACAGCCGTTTCTGCATGAACGCCTCGTAGGGCATGCCGCCGACCACTTCGACGATTCGTCCCGCCGTATTGATGCCGGTATTGCTGTACTGGTACTTCGCGCCCGGTTCATGGAGAAGCGGCGTCGTTGCATAGACGGCGATCGCCTTGTCGAGCGGCATCAGGTCCAGCGTCGGCGCCTCCGCCGGCGCCCGGAACGGCATGCCGCTCATGTGGCTCAGGATATCCCGCACGGTCACCGCCCGGTGCGGGGCATGCGGAGGGGCATTCGACACGCCGGCGACCTTCAAGGCCTTCATCTCCGGCAGGTGCTTTTCCACCGGATCGTCAAGCGCCACCCTGCCCTCGTCGACCAGCATCATCACCGCGGCCGCAGTCATGGCCTTCGTCATCGACGCGATCCAGAAGACATCGTTCGTCTTCATGGGCCGCCGGGTGGCAATGTCGGCCCAGCCGACCGCTGCGACATCCACCACGCCATTCGGTCCCGCCACGAGGGTCACCGCACCCGCCAGCTCGTTCCGGTCCACGAACGGCTGCAGGACGCCGGGAACCGGGGACGCAGCCGGGACGCAGCTAGTCGCGTCCCCAGTGTAA
>CAYXFW010000681.1:0-2021 GCA_964464305.1 uncultured Verrucomicrobiota bacterium | reverse complement strand
ACCGAGAGATTCCCCACGCCCTCCACAACCGCGATCGCGTTCGGGTTGCTCTTCGCCTTCTCCGTAGTCGCCAGGTCCCAGCCGATCGCCACCGGGCCGTCCCCCAGGAGATCCGCCCAGTTCGCCGGCGCCTCATTCTCCGCCGCCACCCCCAGCCGCCGGCCCGCCTCCATCGCCCGGTGCAGCGCCACCAGGCTCACCGCCGACGTGCCCCCCCGCGTAAACTGCAGGCCGTAGTTCCGGTCCCACGCGTCCCGGTCGATCGCCGCCGCCCGCGACACCTCAGGCGAGATCGGCTTCCGCGTCCGCAAGTCGAACATCTGCACCCCGGCAAGCGCCGCGTCCCACACGTCCACCCGGTGCACCCGCACATTCGCCTGGCTGTCGTACCAGTGGCCCCGCGCGTTCTTCTTCGAGAAGTCCGACCCCTCCGGCGGAACCGCCAGCTCGTAGGAAAAGTGACCGTCGTCATCCGGCGGCGTCGTGCACATCACCACCCGGAAATCCGGATCCCGCGAAGCGATCGGCTCCATCGCCTCCCAGAGATCCTTCAGCGCCCGGATGAACCCGATCTCATCCATCATCACGAAACCCGAATAGCCCCGCGCCGTCGCCGGGTTCGGCGCAATCAGGCGCGTCCGCGAAAACGCCGTCTTGTCGTGATAGAGCCGCGCCTCCACCTTCCCGTGCTCGAACATCTCGCAGAACCCGTCGAAGTCCGCCGAGTCCGCCGACGTCTCCAGCACCCGGCCCTGCTCGGTGGCCAGCCGGCGCCACTTCTCGATCGCCTGCCGCCAGAGCTGCGCCTCCCGGATCAACATCTCCCCGCCCACCGCGATCGACGCCGAAGCGTAGGTCACCAGCCGCCACGGCTTCTCCATCATCCGCCGCAACGCCAGCGCCGACAGCGTCGTCGTCTTCCCCGCCTGCCGGCGCCAGAGCCACAACACAAAGCCGATCTCATCCGCCCCCCAGAACGCCTCCTCCTGGAACGGTAGAAACGGAATCAGCGGCCCCGCCGAAGAAGGAGCGAGGTCCGAGGTCCGAGGCCCGAGGTCCGCCGGACGGTCTGCCGACCGCTTCTCCTTGCTTCGCGGCCTCTGCGTCTTCGTGTTCATTGCGCGGCCGCCGGCGCCGGGCGCTCGCCGAACATCAGGCCGATGATCTTCTCCATCTTCACCGGCTTCGCTTCCCGACCCTCCGCGATCCGGCGCGCCGCCTCGTTGTCGAACCACTTCAGGAAGAGCTCCGCCGTCTGCCGCTGGAACTTCTGCTCCGCCAGCGCCAGTTCCCGGTCCTTCTGCGCCAGGCGTCCGTGCGCCGCCTTCGCCGAGATCACGCTTGCGTCCGCGCCCCGCAGGCTCGCCAGCGCCGCCGTCAGCTTCAGCACGTCCTCGCCGTCCGCCGCCTCCAGCGCCTCCAGGATCTTGCCCCCCGCGATCGCCGCGGCCCCTTCGCCGAGCGTGCCCCCCGCCGCCTTCGCCAGGCTGAAGGCGTAGTCCGAAAGCCGGCGGACGTTCTCCACCCGGCCTTCATCCTTCAGCCAGTCGGCATACCCGCCCGCCCGCCACTCCGAAAGGTTCTGCGGCGTCACCGCCCACTGCGCGAAGTCGCGGGAAAGCGCGCCCTCCGCCTCCGGCAGCCCGTTCAGCCAGCGGCACAGCGTCGGGTACTTCTGCCCGTCCCTCATCCGGCGGTTCAGTTCCAGCCGGATCGAGAGCGGCAGCCGGGCAATCTTTCCTTTGCGGGCCTCCGGCATAGGGTCACCTCCGGCCGCGGGACAGGAGCAGTCGGCCGAGCATGGCCGCCGCCGCATCAGGGATCGGATTCATGCGCGCGACGGTAGCCGCGCGCCGGGCTGACCATCGATGAACAGTGCGGGATATGAAACGGGGTACGCACCCGGCTAACAAGAGGACCGCCAAAGAAGCTTGATCGAAAGGGAGCCCGGGTGCACCCTGACAGCGCTCGCCGGGGCTGGATCACGGGAGGCCCGGAGCGCCAAATGGGAGAAGGATGAT
>CAYXFW010000680.1:0-2025 GCA_964464305.1 uncultured Verrucomicrobiota bacterium | reverse complement strand
GGCCAGAAGCGCCGGGTTGACGGGCGGGTTGTCGTCGCGGATGTCGTCGGGTTCGTGGACGATGCCCCGCCCCATGAACCAGGACCATGCCCGATTGGCGATCGCCCGCGAGAACCAGGGGTTGGACTTCGCCGTGAGCCATTCGGCGAACACGATGCGGGGATCCTGCCCCGGCGCGATGCGGGCCGGGGTTCCGTCGGGGAACACGGGCCTGGCCGCTACGGCGGGGTTGGTGCAGACCTTCTCCGGATCGAAGTAGAGGATTTCCTCTTTCCACTCCCCGGTCGGCTTGGATCCGATCTTGGCGAAGAAGGCGGCCATCCCTGCGAGCCGGTCCGGCGACCACGTGTCCGCTCGCTCGCCCATGAAGCCCAGCGCCACGGCGTGCGCGATCTCCGGCGCCTCCCGGTTCTGGACCGCCCGGTAGAAGTTGACCGGCGGCACCCGGAAATTGCTGCCGTTCGCCGTGAGGAGCTCGCGGACGAACCGGTCGTAGGGAACGTTGTCCTTGATGCACTCCCGGATCCACCGGTGATAGGCCTGCACGGCATTCGGCCACAGGTTGATCGGGAACTCGGACTTGACGCGGAGCAGGTCGCACCACTTCATCGCCCAGTAGTCGGCGAATTCGGGGCGTTCCAGAAGTGCGTCGATCAGCGCCTGCCGTTTGTCCGGGGCGGTGTCCCGGATGAAGTCCCACGCCTCGCGACCCGTGGGAAGTGTGCCGATGACATCCAGAAAGACGCGGCGGACAAAGACCGCATCCGAGCAATTCCGGGCGGGGGGGATGTCGAGTTCCTTGAGCCGGGCGAACACGGCCTCGTCGACCGGCCCCCGGGGCAGAACCCCGGCTCCGCTCTCGAACGGAGCCACGCTCTCCCCCGCCGCGACGCCCTGCAGCGGCGCGCATGCGACAAGCAGGGCGCCCACAATCCATCGATGCATCATGATTCGTTCCCGGGAGCCACAGGCCGGCCTCGCGCAGGCTGCCGGGCGAGCCCCGTACAGTCAACGGGATTCGGCGCCGAATATTGCCCGGCGACGCGAGAAATGGGTTCCCTTGAGGGGGCCGTTGGGCTAGGTTCTGACTGCGACGCGGAGGCACGATGAAGGCGCAGACCGCAGGGAATGCCGCGGGGGAAGGGAAGAGAACCCGTGTGCTGTACGTCGATGACACCCCCCTCGACGTCGACCGCATCCACGCCGCCCTCGAACGGGCCTCCGGGTTCGAGCTTTGCACATGCACCACCCCCGCCGAGATGGAGGGCTGCATGGCCCGGGGCGGATGGGACATCGTCGTCACGGAGCTTGGGGTTTTTGGCCTGGGCACCTTCGGCCTCCTCGACCGGATCCGGGAGAGCGATCCGAAGATTCCGGTGGCCATTGTCGCCGGCGCGGGGCCGGACGACCTGGCCGCGGAGGCGATCCGGCACGGCGCCGTGGAGTTCATCCGCAAGTCCGACGTCGACCCGCGGAGTCTGCCGCGGCTGCTGCGCCACCTGATCGACAAGCACCGGCTTGCCTGGGGCAACCGCCTGCTCGAACAGGACCAGCGCCGGATCGAGGGGCAGATGATGGCGACCGAGGAGCGGCTGCGGCTCCTGGACATGGCCGCGGAATCCGCATCCAACGGCATCGTCATCACCGATCGCGCCGGCGGCATTCTCTGGACCAACGCCGCGTTCGTCCGCCAGACCGGCTACACGCGGGAGGAAACGGCGGGGAAGACGCCGCGCATCCTGAAGTCCGGCCGGCAGAACCGTGCGGTCTACGACGCGCTGTGGCATACCATCCTCGGCGGGAACACCTGGCAGGGCGAGATGGTCAACCGGCGGAAGGACGGTTCCCTGTTCACGGAGGAGATGACCATCACCCCGTTGCGCGGCGCGGGCGGCGAGATCACGCACTTCATCGGCATCTCCGTCGACGTGTCCGAGGAGCGGCGGCTTCGCAGCCAGCTCGCCCAGGCCGTCAAGATGGAGAGCATCGGCCAGCTGGCCGGCGGCATCGCGCACGACTTGCGTA
>CAYXFW010000679.1:0-2030 GCA_964464305.1 uncultured Verrucomicrobiota bacterium | reverse complement strand
CGCAGCCTTGCGTTCCTCAAGTTTGCACCCCTGCCCCATGCGCGACCCGAGAAGGCCCCGGCGGATTTCGTCGTGACGCCGTCCAAGCGCATCGTCCGCGTACCGGCGGACCGTTACACCGTGGCCGTGCTCGTCTGCAACGGCGGCAGTGCCGGACGCACCGCGGCACTGCAGGCCTTCCAGAGGGCCCTGCGTCCGTACGTGCCGGGCCGCGACGGGCTGTTCCTGAGCAACACCTGGGGCGATCGCAATCGCGACTCGCGCATCAACGAGGCGTTTCTGCTCCAGGAGGTCGAGGCCGGCGCGCGGCTCGGCGTCGACGTCGTGCAGATCGACGACGGCTGGCAGAAGGGCCGGACGATCGGTTCCGCGGACGCCAAGGCGAAGGGCGTCTGGAACGGCTACTGGTCCGTCGACCCGGACTTCTGGCAGCCGGATCCGGTGCGGTTTCCCCGCGGCCTCGATCCGGTCGTGACCGCGGCCCGCGCCGCAGGCATGAAATTCGGACTGTGGTTCGGGCCGGATTCGAGCGGTGGAGTGACGAACTGGACCCGCGACGCCGCCCGGATCCTCGAACTCCATCGCGCCACGGGCGTCGACTACTTCAAGATCGACTCGGTCAAGGCGACCTCGACGCTCGCCGAGGACAACCTGCACCGGTTCTTCGACCGCGTCCTCACGGAGAGTGCGGGGAAGGTCGTCTTCGACCTCGATGTCACGGCCGAGATCCGCCCCGGCTACTTCGGCGCGCCGCATACCGGACCGATCTTCGTCGAGAACCGCTACACCGACTTCCACCGCTACTGGCCGCACCAGACCCTGCGCAGCCTCTGGAGCCTCTCGCGCGTCGTGGACCCCGTCCGCCTGCGGATGGAATTCCTCAACAACACGCGCAAGGCGGAGAACTATCCCGACGATCCGCTGGCGCCGGCGAACTGGAAGCCGGACACCCTGTTCGCAACCGCGATGATGGCCAGCCCCCTGGGCTGGTTCGAGGTGTCGAACCTACCGGCCGCATACGTGGCCGCCGTCGCGCCGCTCGTCACGACGTGGAAGCGCGAGCGCACCCGGATGCACGGCGGGGCGATCCTGCCGATCGGCGCGGCGCCGGACGGCGTCGCGTGGACCGGATTCGCTTCCGTCACGCCCGACCGGCGGGGTGCCCATGTGCTGGTCTTCCGCGAACTCAACGCGGAGACCGGATGGACGACCGCAATCCCCCTGCTCGCTCCCGGCCCGGCCGTCGTCACCGTGCTCGGCGGCCGCGGCACCGCCGAGTACCGCGACCGCCGTCTGTCGGTCCACATCCCCGACCTGGTCGACTTCCTCTGGCTCCGCCTGGATCCACCGCGATAGCCCGCACACGGCCGGCGTGGCAGCCGGCCCTCCCCATCCCGGGTCCTCGTGCCGGGAGAACGCGGTGCCATCCGCGCCGGGTGCGCGACGAATCGGGATTGCCCGGTCCAGTTCCGCACCGTAGTCTGGGCGGGCATGGCGGCGAAGCGGACACCGTACGGGGAAAAGGCGGGCGGCTTGGAGAAATCCCGGCTGTGGCTCGCCTTGGCGCCGGACGAACGGCTGTGGCTCGCGGTGATCCTGGCAATCGTACTGCTCGGATTGACGGTTCGCTGGTGGCACCAGCAGCACCGGACTCCCCAACCCTACACCCCTCCGCCCGCCCCGGAATCCGCTCCCGCCCCGCGCCCGGCGGCCCTCTGAGCCCGCGCAGTCCGGCCGTTGCACGTCCAAGTCTGTGCGTCGGCGTTCCGTCGTGGTAGACTGTCCCGGTCAGGACACATCATGGGCGAGACGCACCAGATGCCTTCGTTCCGCCACCCGGCGGAGTGGGAGCGCCACGACGCGACGTGGCTCTGCTGGCCGCACAGCCGCAAGGACTGGCCGGGCAAGCTGGCGGCCGTGCAGTGGGATTTCGGCGAGATCGTCAGGCGGCTGATCCCCGGCGAGCGTGTCCGTATTCTCGTCAACTCCCCGCAGCACGAGCGTGGCGTTCGCCCCGTGCTTGAGGCCGG
>CAYXFW010000678.1:0-2033 GCA_964464305.1 uncultured Verrucomicrobiota bacterium | reverse complement strand
AGCGCGCCCACATGGCGGTCGTGCGGGATGCCGGGGGCCGGACGGCGGGTCTCGCAACCCTGGAGGACGTCGTTCAGGAACTGCTCGGCCCGCGGGAGACGGACTACGAGCGCCTGCCCCGTACGATCCACGCCCTCGCCGGAGGAGTCTGGATGGTGGGCGGAGGCGCGCCTCTGCTGGAAGTGGCCGCCGCATCCGCCGATGAAGGTCTGGCGGGCGCGGCCACGATGGACGAGTGGATTCGTACGCGTCTCGGCCACGCGCCCACCCCCGATGCGCGTGTCGCGACCGGATCTCACGAGATCTGGGTCCGCCGGGTCCGCAGGGGACTCGTCTTCGAGGCGCTGATCGCGCCACTGCAGCCCGCGCAGAAGCGATAAGGACCCCGCCCGATCGGGTCAGCGTCCCCACTGCTGGCGCCGGTAGGCGAGGAACATCGCGATCAGGATGACCGCTACGCCCCCGCCAATCCACAACGTGCGACGTCCGGTACCTGTTTCGGCCCGGGCCGGCGCCGGGGGCGGCGGGGAGGCGTTGGTCGCAACCACCGGGGGCGACGGCGGCGCAGCGGCGGACCGGAGGGCGGCGGCGAGTCCCAGCGAGAGAAGCTCGCGGGCCTTGAAATCCCGGACTTCCTTCTTCGCGCTGCCCAAAACGACGGCAATGACCCGCGCACCGTCCCGTTGCGCAGTGGCGGCGATCGAATAGCCGGCCGCCTTGTAGTACCCCGTCTTCAGTCCGTCGCAACCCGGGAAGGTCCCGAGCAGGGCGTTGTGGGTCCGCATGATGAAGGTGCCGTTGCGGAAGGCCCGCTCGGGCACCGAGGTGTAGCGGAAGACATCCTTCCGCTTCGCAAGCTCGACGCAAAGCTTCGCGAAATCGCGGGCCGTCGTGACGTCCGGCTTCTGATCCTTCGCGGGCGGCAGCCCGTGGACGGAATGGAACTCGGTCGCGTTCATGCCGAATTGCCGTGCCCGCGCATTCATCAACTGCACGAAACCGTCCTTCGACCCGGCCACGTGGATGGCGAGAGCGGTGGCCGCGTCGTTGGCGGACTGGATCATCAGCGCGTAGAGCAGCTCGTCGAGGGGGAACCTCTCGTTCTCTCTCAGATAGACCTGGGATCCACCCATCCCCGCGGCCTCGGCCGTGACAGGGATCGGATCCTGCAGATTCAACGTCCCCTTCTCCACGCGCTCGAGAACCAGCAGGATGTCCATGAGCTTCAGCATGCTGGCGGGATACGCCGGCACATCCGCGTTCTCCTCGAACAGGACACGCCCATCCGCGGCGTCGACCACGATCGCACCCGCGCAGGGATCCTTCGCCACAACGGCGATCGGCGCCCGCTGGGCCTGCGCAGCCACACCCAACGCCATGGCCATCCAAACAATCACTTCCGGGAATCGCTTCATGATCTCGTCTCCAAGGTGAGAAAATCGAGAGGCACATTCCGCGATGGGCGCGGAGGTGTCAATCCGAAGTGCGGATCAGAAGTACAGATCCCGCTCCCCGCGCGCCGTGCGCTCGTAGGATGCGCTGAACTCCGGCCAGGCTCGCGGCATTTGTTCGCGCACCTCCTCCATCTCGCGCGCGAGCACCGGTCCGGCGGCCGCGAGGGTCTCGGGGCTTGCGAAATCGTCGAGCCATTCGCGATACGTCAGCACGGCGTTCAACTTGCAGAACTTGCCCTCGGCGCCGCTGCGCAGGAGGTCCATGATGCACTTGCCGGTCCGGCCGCAACGATACCCGGCGGTGCAGAAGGACGTGATGTACCCCATCGTCGCCAGTTCCCGGACGACCTCGTCGAGGCTGCGCGTGTCGCCGAGCATGAATTGCTGCCGGTCGTCGTGCTGCATGCCGGCGGTCTCGGCGTAGCTGCCGACGCCGATGCGCGACGAGGCGTCCGTCTGCGTCACTCCGAGCGGAATCAGGCGCCGCCGCATCTCCGCGTTCTCGCGGGCCGTCAGGATCATCCCCGTGTACGGCACGGCGAGGCGGATCAGCACGACGATCTTCTCGATGTCCTCGTC
>CAYXFW010000677.1:0-2035 GCA_964464305.1 uncultured Verrucomicrobiota bacterium | reverse complement strand
GACGCGCCGTCACGAACGACACAACACGCGACGACCTACCCAAGAACTCCGCGAATCCGCGCGGAGGCCGAGCTCCTCGAGACCCGACGCTGGCCTGCGGGCAGCGCTAGCTCCGCGGGCCGTCGACGGCCCCGACCACGGCCGCGATCATCACGACGATGAGGAGGGGCGATGTCGGACGCCGGGCATGTTCCGGCGGCAGCGGCGGGGGAGGGAACGCGGTGGGCTGCGGCGGCAGCGCCGGCGCCGGCGGAGGGACGGGCGCCGGTTCCTTGCGGCGAAGCGCGTCCTGAATGATGCTCACAACACACGCTCCAATTCGACCACAGCCCGTCCTGCGTCCGCTCCGGAGACGACGCGGTCGCCCCGGGCGAAGGCCGCGAGCATCGAACGGTCGCAAATCTTGTTGATCAGCCTGGGGATCCCGGCGGATCGCTCGTGTACGGTCCCCGCGGCGGCCTCGTCGAACCGGACATCCGGTCCGCCGCCGGCCACGCCCAGCCGGTGGGCGATGTAGCGGCCCGTGTCGGTCCGGTCCAGCGGCCGCAATTCTGCTCGGACCATCATGCGCTGCCTCAACTGGCGCAGGCGGGGCTCGGCGAGGCGCCGGTCCAGTTCCGGCTGGCCCGCAAGGACGATCTGCATCAGCTTGTGCTGATCGGTCTCCAGGTTGGACAGGAGCCGGACGTGCTCCATCAGGGCCGGCGAGAGAGTCTGGGCCTCGTCGATGATCACAGCGACATTGATGCCGCGGCCGGCGCGTTCCAGAAGGAACTCGTTCAACTGCTCGATCAGGGCGAGCCGCTGGTTCTTGCGCGGCGTGCAGCCCAGATCGGTGAGGATCGCCCGGATCAGTTCCGTCGCGGAGATGGTGGGGTTCAGAATGAGCGCCGTCTGCGTCTGCTCCGCGACCCGTCGCAGGGCGGCCCGACAGATGGTGGTTTTTCCGCAGCCCACCTCGCCGACCAGTTGGATGAACCCCTTCCGTTCAAGAATGCCGTAGACGACGCTCTCCATGGCGTCGCGGTGGCCTTCCGCCAGGAAGAGAAAACGCGGGTCCGGCGTGATATTGAAAGGCATCTCGCGCAGACCAAAGAACTCCAGGTACATCGATTCGAGCCTTGCGGGGGGTGGATCAGACCGACATGACGTCCTTTTCCTTGGCCGTCAGCATGTCGTCGATCTTCTTGATATGGACGTCGGTGTATTTCTGAATCTCGCCCAGCGAAGCGTCGCGCTCGTCGTCCGTCGCCTTGCCGCCCTTGTTGAGGTTCTTGAGCGCCTCATTGGCATCCCGGCGGACGTTGCGGATGGCGATGCGCGACTCTTCGGCCAGCTTCCGCCCGACCTTGACGAGTTCCCTGCGGCGCTCTTCGCTCAACTCGGGGATCGGGATCCGGATGATCCGCCCGTCGCTCATCGGCGTGATGCCGATGTTGGCGGCCAGGATCGCCTTTTCGATGGCGCCGAGCGATGTGGGATCGTAGGGATTGATGACGATCAGGCGGGCTTCGGGCGTGGAGATGTTGGCGATCTCGCGCAACCGTGTCGCCGCGCCGTAGTAGTCGACCTGCACGTTCTCGACCAGGCTCGGCGAGGCCTTGCCGGTGCGGAGTCCCCCCAGTTCCTTGTGCAGGAACTCCACGGCCTTGGTCATCTTGTCGTCGCTCTCGAGCAGCACGTCGTCGATCGATTCCATCGTATGCACTCCTCCGCCCCGTGGGCGGTCAGTCTGTGACCAGTGTGCCGGCGGAGCCCCCGGTGAGCACCCGCAGGATCTCGTCCTTCCGGAAGAAATCGAACACCACGATCGGGATCCGGTTCTCCGAGCACAGCGAGAATGCCGCTGCATCCATGATCTTCAAGCGCTTGTCCAGCGCCTCGCGGTAGGTGAGGCTCCGGTACCGCTTCGCGGAGGGATTCCGTTTCGGGTCGTCGGTGTAGATGCCGTCGACCTTCGTCGCTTTCAGCAGGGCGTCGGCCTCGATCTCGCTGGCCCGCAGCGCGGCGGCCGTATCGGTCGTAAAGAACGGGT
>CAYXFW010000676.1:238-2036 GCA_964464305.1 uncultured Verrucomicrobiota bacterium | reverse complement strand
GCGAGGAAGGCGCCCGGCAGGAGCAGGACGAGCGCGACCGCGACCGACGTCAGCCACGCCGCGCGGTTGGCGCCCCACCGGCGTTCGGCGCGCAGGAAAAGCGGATGCACCGTCACGGCCAGCACGCCCGCCCATGCGAGCGGCATCAGAAACGGCTGCAGGATCCGGTAGGCGAGCCAGCCGACCAGGAGGACGATTCCGTAGAAAAGAACGCGGGAGAGGCGTTCGCGATCGAGGTCGGTCGGTATCATGGCAGCAGCCTCATGGTGCGGCTAGTCTCGCACGAAACGGCGAGGTCCGCCAGCGGGAGCGGGGAGCAAGGAGGGGAGGGCGGATGGCGGAAGGTGGAGGGTGGAGGTTCGGGGGCAGAGGGTGGAGTTGAGCGCTGAGGCGTGAAGTTCAGTCATCCGGCTGGAGTTTTTTGCAGGTGGGCCGTAGACTTGCCCTGATGAAGATGAGGACGGTCAGAGTCGGCCCGGTCTCGGTGGGGGGGCGCAGCCCCTTGGTGCTGATTGCGGGGCCTTGTGTCATCGAGAGTGCGGAGGGGTGTCTTGACCTTGCGGCACGACTGGTGCGTTTTGCGCGTGCAAAACGGGTGCCGTTGATCTTCAAGGCTTCCTACGACAAGGCGAACCGGACCTCGATCGATTCGTTCCGCGGCCCCGGGCTGGAGGCGGGCCTCGCCGTCCTGGCGGAAGTCAAACGGAGATTCCACGTTCCGGTCCTGACCGACATCCACTCCGTGGCGGAGGTCGGCCCGGCGGCGGAGGTGGCGGATGTTCTCCAGATCCCGGCGTTTCTCTGCCGGCAGACCGACCTGGTCGTTGCGGCCGCGAGCACGGGCCGCGTGGTCAACGTGAAGAAGGGGCAGTTCATGGCCCCGTGGGACATCGTCCGCGTGATCGAGAAGATCGAGGCGGCCGGCTGCCGGCGGATCCTTCTGACCGAGCGCGGAGTCTCGTTCGGGTACAACAATCTGGTCGCCGACATGCGCAGCCTGCTGGTGATGCGCGAGACGGGCTATCCGGTCATTTTCGACGCCACGCACAGCGTGCAGAAGCCCGGCGGGGCGGGGGACCGGTCGGGCGGCGACGGTCGCTGGGCCCCGGCGCTCGCGCGTGCGGCGGTGGCGACGGGATGCGACGGCGTGTTCATGGAGACGCACGTCGACCCCGCCAAGGCGATGTCCGACCGGGACAACGCGATCGCCCTGGCCCGCCTGCCGGAATTGTGGGCGAACCTGGCGGCGATCGACCGGATCGTGGACGGCGCGGGCGGGAGGGTCGGGCGATGACGGCGCGCGGCCGGCTCCTCGCGGCGCTGGGCCTCGGCCTGGTGGCGGTGTGCGCGGTGGCGCAGATGCAGCCCGGCGCGACGGTCGGCGGGTTCCGCCTCCCGGAGTATGCGGACGATGGAACGCTGAAGTCGCAGGTCTTCGGCGAGTTCGCGCAGTCGTTGTCCAACGGTCTCATCGAGATCCAGGGTCTGCGCATCGAGATGTACCAGGGCGAAGCCGTCGAAACGCGGGTCACCTCGCCCCACTGCCTGTACGACCGGGTTCGCGGGTCGGCCGGGTCGACCTCCTCGGTGCGCATCACGCGCGGCGAGGCGGTCATCACGGGCGACGATTACCGGTACATACCGAAACGGCAGCGGTTCGAGATCCACACCAACGCGCGGGTCGTGCTGCGGGATGTGCGGGCCATGTCGCGTCGAAAGCCGGCGCAGACCGGGGACGCGCCGCCGCCGGCGGCCCCGGTGCCCGCCGGTCCTGCAACGCAGTCGGGAGGGATGCCAT
>CAYXFW010000676.1:0-228 GCA_964464305.1 uncultured Verrucomicrobiota bacterium | reverse complement strand
ATGAAGGTTTTCGGATGGATGGTGGCGGGGGTGGGTCTGGCGGCCGCGGCGTGGGCGCAGGATGCGGTTCGTCCCGGCGAGGCGGCGGTGCGGGCGGCGGTGCAGAAGGCCCTGCCCCAGGCGGCCGAGGCCGCGCAGAAGATTGCGACGCAGGCGGCCGCCGCGCTGCCGGCCATGCCGGAGGGGACGACGGCCGATGTGCCGGGTTTCGGGGATCTCACCGTGATC
>CAYXFW010000675.1:0-2037 GCA_964464305.1 uncultured Verrucomicrobiota bacterium | reverse complement strand
ACAGCATCGCGTACTCCACGGTGGCCGCATCCAAGCCGGTGCCATCCGCCACAAAATCGCGCAGGGACAGCCGGACATTGCGGACGTGCTCCTGGTCGGCGTGCCGCGTGCTGGCCGCGATCATGGCCGGGTCCAGGTCGAAGCCGTACAGCGTACCGCGAATCCGTTTTGCCGCCGGAATCGCGAACGTCCCGTATCCGCATCCGAAATCGGCGGCGTTTTCCATGCGATCGGTCAGCCCCATCGCTTTCAAAACGGCGGCAGGATCGAAGAACGTATGCCACAAGTCCGGTTCGGGCATCCCGCTTTCGCGCACTTTCATGCTCATCCTCACTCTCCCACCGCGACGTCGAATCCGTGCGCCCGCCAGTCCGGGATGCCGTCTTCCAGCCGGACCGCGCGGAATCCTCCCTTCCGCAACAGTTCCACCGCATGGACGGCCAGGACGCAGTACGGTCCCCGACAGTACGCCACGATCTCCCGGCTTCGTGACAGGTCCTTCAGCAGTCACTTCTCCCACGCGTCCAACGGAAGCCAGCTCACCGACATGAGAATTCCGGCCCGCATCCGCATGAGTTGCGTGTACAGATCCCTACTCCCCGGGCCCGCTCGAATGATCTGGCGCGATCGTACCTGCTTCGTGTCCAGATTCCAGCAGTGAAGGTCGTAAGGATTGAGCTTAAGGCCCTCATACGAGGAGTTATACCAGAGCACCCAGAGCTTCCGGTCGCGGAGTTCCATGGCCCAGTCCTTCGGCAGGCCGCTTTGGTAAAGACGGAAGGCGTCGTAGCTGAATACGGGATCATCGCTGACAGGCTTCAGATCCGGTGCGAATGTCGGCCTTGCGTCCGGGCTGGTTCGCGGATTCCGCACGATCCAGAGCGAGGATCCGGCGTCGGCGGGAGTCGCCCACACGCTGTTATCGGCTGCCATGAAAACAGCGCCGCTCGGGCTCGGATAGACTTGGAAGACCGGAACGCGTCCGAAAGGACGATCGAACGTCTTTGTCTTGAGATTGTAGCGATAGACGTCTCTGAGCAACTCATGGATCCACAGATTCCCGTCCGGTCCGGTGAACAACGAGTCGATACGGAACATTGCGCGGTCATCCAAAGGCCCTTCCGCTGGGCGGCGACGATCGCTCGCGAGAAGGGTAGTCTTCCGCGTTGTGAGATCGAAGCCATAGATGGACGACTCGCGTATGTAATGATCAAAGTCGCTGATGACTAGCATGCCCTGAACGACGTGTTCGCAAATTACGCCCTCCACTGTTTGCGCGTTCCGCCGCGCCACGATCATCGGATCGATCGGAACCGCGGTCGCCGGGCGTTCTGGCGGGCGGAGATCGATCCGGACGACTCGCTCGGTTTGGAGCAGCAGCAGTTCGTGGCCGTCGAGACAGAGGGGTCCGCCTGCCGCAGACTGGAACAGCGTTCGCACCTTCTTTGTCTCGAGCGACATTTCAATGACCGTATGGTCATAGGGTTCCTTTGGGCCGCTCTGCACGACAGCCCATATCGTGTCACCATTCGCGGCGGTCGACGTGATCGCCCGGAGATGGGGGATCAAGTTCTTCAAGCCGAACAGGTCTTCGATGAGCGTTGCAGTGACCGGTGGCACCCGGGTCAGATAACCGGCCGGCTTCGAGGCGCCCGATGGCGATGTGTTTGTGGCCGCCGCCGTTCGGTCGGGAGTCGGATTCGTGAGGCCTGCAAGCTGGGGCTGTACAGTCTGCCGGCCGGAGCCCTTCAGTCGTTCGTTGTACACCGTCATCGCAGCCTTAAGTCTTGCGACTTGCTGGGGAGTCATTTCGCGGAGGTTCAGTATTTGCAAGTTGGATATGAGCCTCGGACGTCTGACGGATGTGCCGTGCCTTTCCGGAACGTTGGATTGGGCATCACGGCGACTGGGCATCCGACCGATTGATTCCGTGTCAATTTCCAGATAGCGAAAGTAAGGATGGGTCGCCTCCCGCGAGGATGGGTTGACCCGGGTCAGCCATCTCTCGGCGAGGTCGATCCATCGCTCGTCGAACCC
>CAYXFW010000674.1:0-2037 GCA_964464305.1 uncultured Verrucomicrobiota bacterium | reverse complement strand
ATGTGGAATATCCCTTGACCGCTTACCGTGGCTTCTGCAGGGCACTTAACTTCCTTAACGGCCCCTCAACCAGGGTCTTTTGTTTTGACCTCATAACTTCTTGCGGACAAGGCGAAGGTTGAAGTCCGTATCGGCCGCACACGCCTCGAAGAAGGCGGGCATGGAGCGGTAGGTGTCAAGGTGGGCGACGACGATCGTCTGCAATGCGTTGCGCAGAAGGGCCAGCGCGCCGACGATGTTGGGGTTGCGGCTGCGGGTTCTGTCCTCGCCCCAACACGCGTCCTTTCGCCAGTGCAGTTTGTTCTCGATGCTCCAGTGGCCGCGCGCGAGCGATGACCACTGGGCTTCGGACAGCTCGCCGGGTTCGAGGCTGGAGATGAAGTGGCGCCGCTCCGGAGTGCCGGGGTCGCGTTTCGTGCCGCGCCCGGACTCGACGCAGACGAAGGACCTTGCGAAAGGGAAGCCTATGGCGTCGGGCTCGGCGGCCCTGACCATGAGGCCGCGGCTTTCGAGCCTGCCGTGCCCGCACTCCCTCCGGGCAAAAGGGGGGCGTCTCCTTTGAAAGCGTCTTCTGCGGCCTTCAGCAGCGAGGGCTGGTTGGCCTTGACCTGGAGCAGATAATCGCCGCCCGCGCCGACGATGGCGGCGGCGGTCTCGCGCTGGGCGTGCAGCGCGTCGCCGGTGACCACGCGGTCGGCGAGGTCGCCGGCCTGCGCGACCAGGCGTCGCGCGACGCGCATCTCGCACCTTTCCCCCTCGCCCTCCTTCTGGCTCATGACGGCCATGGCGACCGGCGCGCCGGCGCCGTGTTCGGCGAGCGTGACGACGCCGGCGCAGTCGCGGATCATCTTCCCGTCCACGGCGAGTGCGCCGGGCAGGCTGCCCGACTGGCTCCGGAGCCACTCCGAAAGCGTTCCGGCGAAGGCGTCGAGGTCGAGACGCGCGAGCAGGTCGTAATAGACGCGGTAGCCCGGAACCTCCCGTATCTTGCGGCTTCCCTTTTTGAAAGGGAGGCCCAGCAGGGCGCGCTGGTTCTGGCGCAGCAGCCAGCCGTAGCGGTGGAACGAGGCGATGTCGCGGCGCCCGGCGAGCAGCGCCATCGAGACGACGGCCAGCACGGGGCCGATGCGGTAGCGGGTGTGGGCCGACCGCGGGTCTTTCACCGATCTCAGGGCCTCCATCAGCGAGCGCGTCTGCGGCTGCGTCAGGGGCAACACGCCGGAGGTGGCGGGCGTCAGGGCCGCCGCGCACTCCGCAGGCAGGGGGCCGCCGCATAGGATCTCCCGCGCGTCCGGCCTCAGCGGCTTGAGCCACAGCTTCTTCGGCCGCCCGTTCGGGACGTAGAAGTCCGCCCGGTGGCGGCTGAAGCCCGCGCTCATCCCTGCGGGCTCCCAGCCGCAGGCCCGGTAGCACGTGCCTTCGAACAGCTCCGGGTCGGTGAAGCTCTCGGCCAGCACCGGCTCGTAGCCGAAGCGTTCCTCCCACTGCGCGGGCAGGGCCCGCCCCGCCGCCGCCAGAGTCCGCGACGCGAGGTTCGGCTCCTCGCCCCGCCCCTTCAGCAGCAGGAAGCGCCTGTTCTGCGCCACCAGCTTCAGCCGCTCTGCGCGCAGCGCCGGGTTCCACCCGATCCAGCTGTCTCTGTCCTTCAGCTTCAGGCTGGCGGGCCCCCAGACCAGCAGTCCGACCCATTCGCCGTCGCGCTCCGCGACCTGCATCAGGAAGTCGCCGACGCTCTTCGCCTTGCCGAGGTAGTGCCGTTCTCCGATAAGCTCGTTGAACCGTGCGGCCTCGCCGTGCCTGAGCGGCCGGACGGACAATGCCCCCGCGCCGGACACCTCTCGGCTCCGGCCCTTGCCTGTATCGCCTTCTTTTGCTTTCATACCACCGTAAGCAAAGCAAAAAATGGCTTTGAAGTCTAGAGAAAAGTCATGTCGCGCAACGATAACGGGTTATGCCTTTGGAAAACAAGACCCTGCCCGCCAGACCGTCGGACGCCTTCGCCGCATTGAAACCTGCGGCGCTTCGTGTTAGGATGCC
>CAYXFW010000673.1:0-2042 GCA_964464305.1 uncultured Verrucomicrobiota bacterium | reverse complement strand
CGTGAGGTTGGCATCGATCCAACGCGCCCCTCCCAACTGACCGGTATTGCGCAGATGCCATTGGTCGGCGAACAGAGTATCGTTGGGCACGGCCTTCTTCGCGCGATGTCGCGCGAGTAGCGGCTCGGCCGAATCGATTTCCGGAAGCGCTCTCCATGCCTCGGCTGCGGCCAGCGCGTCGCCCGGCCCGTCCACCTCCACGATGGCATAGCCGGGCGCATAGGCCGGCGTCCGGACCGACTTCGCGCCGAGGGCACGCCCGACCGCCGCCGCGTCAAGTCCATCCTTCGCACGCACCAGCACCTGCCGGGTCACGTACCGTCGCGTGGCTTCCGTGCGCGGCCCGCCCTGCGGATAGAGAACGAGCTCCACGGCACCGGACGATTTCGACTGAAGGGCCCTCGCAGCGAGCCGGTGGTCCTGTGCGTCGGCGGCACGCTCCACAGCGCGGACAATCCGGCGGCCGCCTTCGATCACGGCAACCTCGTCCACCGCCAATTCCAACGTGCGCGGCTGGCCGGCGTCCTGGATCCGGTAGGAGGCGCGCAGCGGAACGTCCGGCACCGCGGGCGCTTCGACGCCGGCAAGCGCCGCCGCCGGGAGAACTGCGCTCAGGATCATCCCGCGCCAGGGGACGAACGCAAGAGCACCCAGGGATGAAGTCCACCCCCGCCTCCATGCCCCGTACGATCCGCGGAATCGAAGCCCAGTCATCGCACCATGCCTCCTTCAAACGGACGGGTCGAATGCTAGGCTTTGCACTACAACAATCAAGGGCAATCACGGACCGGGTTTCCCTCATGACGATTTCGCGTTATAGTCGTCGGAATCGAGCGATGGAGAATAGATGAAGATCAGAACATTTGCTTGCGCCACTCTCGCCTGTCTCGCATCGGTCGCGTTGGCCGCGACGGCCCCGGACTATCCCGACGGCATGCTCGACCTGAAGGCGGCGCTGACAGCTGCGGCCGCGGCGACGACGGTCGCCTATCCAAACGCGGACACCGTCGACATCGACTCCATCCAGCGCTGCTGGTACGCGCCGGACGGCACCTCGGTGATGTGGTACGACGGGTGCTCGAAGATCCTGACGGAGAAGGGCCGCCGCGAGGCTGCCGCGCTCCGGTTGGGGTTCCATGAATTCTACGGGACCGTGGAGGTCAAGCGGGTCGAGATCCACAAGCCGGACGGACGCGCCATCACCGTCGATCTCGTGCCGCTCAGTCGCGTCACCGTCGCCGCCGGCCAGATGGCGTCGAACATCTACGACCCCCAGCAGAAGGTCCTTTCGGTCGGAATCCCGGACCTCGAGATCGGCGATGTCCTGCGGGTGGTCCTTCGCGACGTGCAGAAGCGCGTCCGGATTCCCGACCAATGGGCCGACTACACGTCGTTCGAGGGCGAGTCGCCGATCCTCCGGTCGGTCTACGAGGTCTACGCGCCCGACGCGCGCCCGCTGCGCCACCGCGTGCTGAAGTCCGAGGTTCCGGGAACCGTCGCCTACACCCATGAAGCCCGCGATGGAGTCACCCTCCATCGATGGACCGCGCGCAACGTCCCGCAGATGTTCCCCGAACCCGACATGCCCGACCGGAACACCGTCGTACAGCGGCTCCTTGTGAGCACCACGGAGGACTGGGCCTCCATCTCGCGGTGGTACTGGAACATCTGTCTCGGCCACCTGGAGAAGACAACCGCGGCCATGACCAACGAGGTCGCCGCTCTGACCCGGGGCTGCGCCGACGACCGGGCGAAGGTCGAGGCACTCTTCGCCTTCGTCTCGCAGAAGATCCGGTACATGGGCATCACGACCGAGACCGCGGCGCCGGGGTACGAGCCTCACGACGTGAACGACACGTTCGAGAACCGCCACGGCGTCTGTCGCGACAAGGCCGCCCTGCTGGCCGCGATGTTCCGCCTCGCAGGCATCGACGACTTTCCGGTCATCATCCATCAGGGCGCCAAGCGTGACGCCGAGGTCCCGCTGCCCTACTTCAATCATGCGATCTCTGCGGCCCGGCTGAAGGACGGCACACTGCTCC
>CAYXFW010000672.1:0-2046 GCA_964464305.1 uncultured Verrucomicrobiota bacterium | reverse complement strand
CAGTGGCGCAGGAACTCAAGATCGGGTGCGTCCTTGGCGCGGTTCGTAGGCTTCTTCATGCGCCACAGCAGCCGGGGCGATGCAAAAGGAATCCGACGTCGCCAACCGTGCGATACACGATATCCCGTTCAGCCTCCGCATACTCAATCCCGCATGCGGACTTCATCAGATCGACGACGATTTCATCGGCCACCCGGACCACGACGTAGCGACTGACGTCACCGGCATCCATCTCACGCACCGCCTTGTCCGGGAGCGATTCCAGAGCCTTGAATACCCGGGCCTCGTTATCGGGGGACGCGTCGATCAGGAGGTCGATATCCCCGGTCAGGCGCGGATAACCGGCATGAATGATGGCGAAGCCACCCACGATGACGTAACGGGCACCCCTTCGATTGAGCTCGTTGCAGAGGCCGGTCAGGTCCTCTTGCTCGGGTGGCCGGGGCTCTAGGTCGGAATGGTCGTCCACATTCGGTTCATCCATTCGTCGGCCTCCTCGAATGTGCGAAAGCGATACACGCCGCGACGGACGGCAGAACGGGGGGACAGGGCGATCATCTGCGCGGCAGCATGCTGGAGCTTCATCCCGTAGGAAAAAGCATCCCGGACTCTCCGCCTTCCGACCACCTTGCCGGCCCGGTCGTCGATGTTGATCGGATCCGAAACGACGATTCGCTTGTCGCCCATGCCGCCACTATGAACCCGCAGCCCGATTCGCGCAAGGATGGCGGTGTCCCGCGAGATCCGCCCCGCCCGTGGCGGCAGGGACCGGTCCGGTCACGCCGCGGAGGTCGACCACGTGGACCTGGCGGCCGTGGCCGGAGTGGGGCGAATCGATGCACGCCAGAGTGCCGTCGCGGTTGCACCGCGGGTGCAGATCGCACCGCCACTCGCCCTTGTACTCCGGCGGGAGCCGGAACCCGCCGATGGGGATGCGCCGCCCGGACGGAAGGTGGCGGAGATACAGGGCCTGGTCGCGCTGTTTGTCGGGATAGCTGTCGCAGAGGATCCACTCGTCGCGGTGGTTCGGGACATAGGTGCAGTGGCCGTCGGTCGGCAGCATGTTGTCGATGACGGTGGCGTCCTGCGTGCGATCCTTGAAGACTTGGAAGCGCCATTCCTTCGCCCCGGGGCCGAAGCCCGCATAGGCGAGGATGTGCTGCGGGTCACGCCAGACGAAGTGCGAAACCCTGCCGCTGGCAATTAGCACGTACGGGTCCTTCCCGTCGGCATCGACAGAGAGCATCCGCGTCTTCCACGACGTCTTCTCGGCCTCGCCGCGCCAGCGGTGCAGGAAGACGAACCGCTTGCCGTCCGGCGCGACCAGCAGATGGTTGAACCAGTGCTTGGCGCCCCTCGAATACCCCTCCGGCGGTTCGATCCTGGCGATGTCGGCGAAGGAGAGGAGCAGCGACTGTGTGCCCGTCTTGAGGTCGACCCTCCAGATGCCGGCGTCGTCGGGCGCGGCGACCTCGCGGTTGGGATCGGTCACCCCGGCATAGCCGTAGCCCGGCCGGGTGTCGTTCAGACGGCGGAAGTCGGGCGCCACGGCCCACGCGCCGTCGGGGCTGAGGGCGTAGACGGGGTGGGGAATCGTGCGGGTCTTACCCGAGCGGACCGCCTTGACGTGGCAGACGAACCGGTCGCCGTCGCGGTCGTTCCAGATCACTTCGTCGGACGAACCCGGCACCCACTGGAGCATGCAGCCCTGCTGCCAGTTCCAGGCCCGGCTGGCGCCGAGTTCCGTCCAGCGGTCGCCATCCTGCAGGTCGACCATGCCGACCCGGATCCCGTCGTCCGCGGCCGGCGAGCGGTGTTCGAAATCGACCTCGTTCGACAGCACGAACCGGCCGTCCGGGCAGAACTGGTCCTTGTCGTAATAGCCGAACCAGTGAAACTTCGGTCCCCGCGTGAGGGTGCGCACGGGCACCGGGTTCTCCGCGGCGGCGTCGTCGCCGCGCGCGAGGCCCGACGACGCAAGAAAGGTCAGGGCGGCGGCGCGGGGGAGGAAATCACGACGGCAGAGGTTCGCTCTCATCCGTGCCC
>CAYXFW010000671.1:0-2048 GCA_964464305.1 uncultured Verrucomicrobiota bacterium | reverse complement strand
CCCAGGCCTCTCTGCTGCCCGTCCTGTCGGAACGCGAGATGATCGCGTGCGACTATTACAACTTCTCGCCGCGCCGCGTGGAGTACGAGATGCCGCCCAAGGCGTTCCGTCGCTCGCCCGCGCGGATCCGCGCCTACCTCGACCTGCACGGGGTCGGCCACGTGATCACCTACCACCCGCACTGGATCGGGTTCTTCAGCCGGACCACGAATGACTACGCGAGGGTCCACACGTTCGGCCCCAAGACAAACAAGTGCATCTTCCGCGTCCTCAACCCGGCGCCCGCGCTCGCGGCGGGCTCGGGCCGCGTGACGGCGGGCATCGACCGGATCGACGTCGTTCCGGACGGGAACTCCGATGAGCTGATCCTCCGCTACAAATGGGTCGAGGGACTGCGTGTCGATCCGCCCGCCGAAATCCGTCCCGTCGACATGGGCGACAGCATCCACTTCATCGGGTTGAAACCCCGCGGCGCAGCGGCGTGCACGATCCGCTACGAGGGCGGTTGACATCTGGCTGACGCCGAAAGCGTCCGATCCGGCCACCGATACGCCTTGATCGAGATCGATTCGTCTGTTATCACATATTAAGTGGAAATAAACCGACAGATTCATGTGAGGGCAATACGGAACGCGATGAGCACTCCTGTCAATAATCAGGGCGCCGGGCCGACGCATAGCGCCCGTTGCGGTCGTCCGCACAAATTCAATGAGCCAAGCATGCCCATCACAATCACGCTGCCAAACAGCACGCTCGATCAGTTGGCACGCATCGGAAAGGACAGGGCCAAGGCAATTGTGCAGGCTGTGCGCAACTTCGTCGGGGAGGGGGCGGCCGACTCGTCGGGAGCCAAGGTGGTCGCCATTGCACCCGGGGTGGGAATCATCACCGTCGGGCGGAGTCGCTACCTGAAGAATATGGAGTGTCTCCGCCTTGTGGAAATCGTGCCGGGCCGCTTCATTCTGTCGGTCCTTTCCGGCACTCCGCCTGAGAACTTGGAGGTGCAGCTGGCCGACGCACTGGAGGCGGTTTCCGACTCCGAGCCGGAAGAGCGCTCGCTGCTCAAGCAGTTGCTGTCCATCCTGCGCGCGGCACGCAAGACGCGCCGTGTGACCAAGGAGGAGATCCTGATCATCGGGATGGAATGCTCCGGTCGCCGGGGCGGTGAGGGGGCGTCCCGTCTTGTGAGATGAAAGGCGAACCGGTCGGTTGCGGTGTCGCGGGCTGGAACAGGGCACCCCGTCGGGATCTCGGGTGCCGATCGCAGGCCGCCGGTCATGCGCCGGGCGACTAACCGCTCTGCGCGGGGCCGGCGCCATGCCCGCCTCGGATCTCGTCGCAGATCCAGTCGTAGGCGTCTGTCAAACGCCTCCGATGTGCCGCGTACGTATGCCCCGCCTCGACGAAGGCGCGCCCTCTCTCGCCAAGCTTCCGCCTCAGTTCAGGGTCGCGCGCCAGCCGCAGCATGCCGTCGGCGAAGTCCTGCGGGTTCGCTGCGGCCAGCCATGCTTCCCGATGGGTCAGGATCTGGTTGTGCGTCTTGATGTCCGTGGCAAGCAGGGGCTTGCCCGAGTGGAGGTAGGGGAATACCTTCATCGGCGTGTTGATTCCGCAAATGCGCGGACAGACCAGTACGTCCGCGTCCGCCAGATAGGTGTCGAGATCACTGAACGGACGCGGCCCGAGCAGGAAACACCGGCCCTTCAGTCCCATTTCCTCGGCACGCATCCGGTACCGGGCGACATCATCGGCTGCGCCTCCGATCACGACCAGCAGGGCATCCTTCGACCTTGCCGACGCGATACGGAAGCTCTCCAGAAGCAGGTCGATCCCCTGATAGCTCTCCAGGTTCCCGCTGTAGAGAAAGATCGTGCCGTCCGCCCCCACCTCGCGTCTGAGTCGCCCGGTGGACGGCCCGCCCGGGTCCCGGAGTTGCGAGATGTCGTGCAACGTCACGGTCTTCCGCGCCCCGCACTCCCGGCAGAGTTCCTCGAGTGCCATGCAGACCGGGAAGCAGATCAGGGCGCCGCGAATGGCCCAGCGCTCCA
>CAYXFW010000670.1:0-2052 GCA_964464305.1 uncultured Verrucomicrobiota bacterium | reverse complement strand
ATTTCGACACGCTGTTCACCACCGACAAGCCGATCATCTTCGCCTATCACGGTTATCCGTGGCTGATTCACCGGCTCACCTATCGGCGCACAAACCACGCGCACCTGCACGTCCGCGGGTTCAAGGAGGAAGGGACCACCTCGACGCCGTTCGACATGGTGGTGATGAACGACCTCGACCGCTTCCATCTCGTCGCCGATGTGATCGATCGCGTGCCGCAACTCGGTCCCAAGGCCGCCTATGCCAAACAGGCGATTCGCGAAAAACTCATCGAGCATAAGCAATACATCGAACAACACGGCGAGGACCTGCCGGAAATCCGGAATTGGAAGTGGGAGAGTTGGCCTCGGAAGGGCAGATGACTGAGGTGTGTCGCGATGGCGGGTGTGCCGCGCCGTAGCCCTGCGAAGGCGGGTGTGCCGCGCCGCAGCCCTGCGAAGGCGGGTGTGCTGCTCCGTAGTCCTGCGAAGGCGGGTGTGGGACGCACTTCCTGTTTCACCCCGTGGCGCGTCCCGATGCGGGTGGATCGGCAGATCGCGTCGGGAACCCTTGGGACCTCGACGGTGTCGGTCAGGGGAGCCGGATCCTGATCCGGAAGAAGCCGGTGCCGGACCCGACGGAATTGGTGTGGCCGACGACCTGTCCGGCGCCGGGAACATCCGAGGAACCCGGGACGTCCGCCCAGGGACCGGATGCCATGCCGGCCGCCTGTTGGAGATCGAACCGGCGCGTCAGGCCGTCGTATCCCGTGCCGGCGGCGGGCGCAGCGACGAAACTCACCCGGACCCCATCCCCGGCGGCGGCAATCGCGAGTTGGCCCGGATCGGCGGCATCCGGACGGGTTCCGGCGATGAACTCGTCCATGTTGGTCCGGCCGTCGCGGTCGGGGTCGGCATCCGGCTGGCGTTCGGCGGGGGACAGACCCCCGATGCCGCCCATCCAGGCGGCAAAGCGGTCGGTGAGGACTTGGAGGAGCCCTGCGCCCTGAATCAGGTCCGTGGTATGGTCCGCGCCGGACCCGGGGGCGCCCCACGTGCCCGCGCGCTGGCGGATGCCATCGATGAGCAACTCGTCGATCGTGTCGACCCCGGCAAAGTCGAGGTGCAATTCCGCGCCCCCGGCCAGATACACGTCCGCCGCGTCGGCGAGGCCGGACGACTGAAGGACGAGGGCGCCGCCGAGGACCGTCGTCGGCCCGAGATAGCCTCCGGCGACGGCCATCGTCTGCGTGCCCGTGCCGGTCTTGACCAGGGCGATCGTTCCGGCTCCGTCGCTGAGGACGCCGTTGAAGACGCCACTCCCGCCGCCGTTGCCCAAGGTCAGCACGCTGGCCGTCCCGGGCGCGGAATTCGTGACGCGACGGGATCCGACCGGCGACGGCACGGCGCCCGTGCCCGCCAGGCCGACCAGTGCGGCCAGCGTCTGGTTGAACCCGGCGAGGTCGAGCGTGCCGCGGTCCGCGCCGCTGCTGGGGCTCGTCGTGCCGAGCGTGAGCGTTCGGATCGGAGGCAGGGCATCGTGGGTGCCGAGCCTCAACACCGGACCGTGCGCGCTGTTCGCCCCGAAGAAAACCATGGTGTTGCCGATGTCGCTCCCGGCGGCGGCAAGGACCACGTCGCCGCCTCCCGCGATCTGGAAGGAACCGCCGTTGAGGTCCATCGGCTGGGCGATGGACACGGTCGCGCCGGTCGGCGTGTTGATCTGGAAGGTCCCGGCGTTGCCGCCGTCGCGCGCAATCCGCCCGTCGAGGCGCAGGAAGCCCGACTCATTCCCCATCCGGATAGCCCCCGTGCCCGCGAGCGTCAGATCCCCGGAGAGCGTGTTGGTTCCGGAGACATTGGCGATGGCGCGGGGATAGCTGCCCGCCTCGGTGGTCCCCGAGATGACGATCGGCTCGGATAGCGCGATCCCGCCGCTGACCCGAAGCTGCCCGCCCGTGCTGAGGTGCGGCGCCGCCTCGATGACCGTGGGGCCGGCCGGACTGCCGAGCGCGGAAGGGTGGGTGATCCCCAGCATGCCGGCGCGAATCGTCGTCACGCCGCCGTAGGTATT
>CAYXFW010000669.1:0-2058 GCA_964464305.1 uncultured Verrucomicrobiota bacterium | reverse complement strand
GATAGTAGTCGTACACATAGCTATGAAACCGGCCGCCGTGCGAGATGCTGTCTCCCAGGAAGCACACCGTCTCGCCATCCCGGAATGTCTCGCCGGATGCGGCGCAGGCCAGGGCCAGCATCGCTCCGAACATCGCCGTCAGAAAACGCTTCATCGTCCCCTCCATTCGCTGGTGCGCAACGCGGGGCATCGTGCCACGGGAGCGCGCCGCCGTCGACAGCAAAGCCTTCCGGCTTGCCTTCCGGTCCCGCTTTCGGCACGGTGCGGCCGGTGCAAGGCCGTGGGTGGAACGGGGTGCCCCAAGGGTGGGCGGGACATCCGCCCGCGCAGGGCGTCCCGTGGAGGGCTTGGATGGGCATGAAACCCGAAGTCATCGCAGCGGACGGCGTTGGAAAGACCCTGGCGGACGCGGCCCGGCTGAGCCCCGACAAGGTGCTCAATCCCGGATGCGCGTGCTGGCAGGGCGGCATTCCGGACGATGCGCCCGTGCTCGTGATCCTGGCCGCCGGGAAGGGCACCCGGTTCGGGCAGGAACCCAAGTGCATTCAACCCGTTCTCGGCGTCCCTCTCGCCCTGCACTCCATCCGGGCGTTCCGGCGATTCAGTCCCTCGCCCGTCATCGCAACCATCGGCTACCGCCATGCGGACGTGGGGGCCGCTCTGGGGGCCGAAGCGTTGTGCGTCATCTCCGACAACCCGACCGGCGGCACGGCCTTCGCCGCCTACGAGGCCTTCTGTGCCCCGGAGCTGGAGGCAAAGAACCCGCTGCTCATGATCAGCATGGGCGACCGCATCGTGCCGTCCACCATGTACCGCAGGCTCTGGGAGGCCCACCGCGCGGGGGAGCGCGAGGCGGACCTGACGTTCCTGACCGCGCAGTACGCGCCCCCGGCGAACCGCGGCAAGGGCCGGGTGCTGCGCGACGAGAACGGCCGCGTGCTCCGTCTGATCGAGGAGAAGGACATCGCGGGCGAGAAGGACGGGCTGGCCCGCCAGGCGCTGCAGAACCTGACCGAGGGTAACTGTCCGCTCTACGCGATCCGCGCCGCGACCCTGAAGAAGTGGCTCGGCGGTCTGCGCAACGCCAATGCCCAGGGCCAGTACTACCTGACCGATATCATCGCCGGAATCGGCGGCCAGGGCGGCGACATCCGGACCATCACGACCACCGCGGCGGAGCCCGAATACGACCTGCTCTGCGCCGACGTCACGCGGCCCATGGATCTGGCCCTGCTCGAACGGGTCCTCGCGGGCAAGTCGGGGCTGCTCACCGGCGACCTGGAGGTCGACGCAGCCGCCCGTGCCATCATGGACGGCCGGCCGCCGGCCCAGATCGCGTCGATCGCCCGGCAGGTGATGGAACTGGTTTCGCGGATCGCGCACGAGAAGATCGGATACCGGGCTGACCAGCCCGTCGGCTTCGGCGTCGCCGGAGGGCGCCTCCGGATCGCCTTCATGCATCCCGACATGGGCCGCTTCTACGGCCCCGCATGGCAGATGCCGATCGGGGCGGGCGATGCGGCCGGGGACGAGCAGATCGTCATGCTCGTGCAGGGCTCGGACGACCGGCGCCTGCACCTGCATCCCATGGACCCGAAGTACCGGGAAAGCGTCAACGACCTGCCGTCCGACGCCGCCGTGATGTACCCCGACGAGGGCATTTCGGACCTTCATACGTATGAGGCCTTCGGCACCCGCATGAGCGAGAGTCTGCTGCTGTCGCTGGGCTACTTCAGCGATGCGGAGCTCGAGGCGCGCCGGCGCGCGGGGCAGCCGCTTCCGCCGGCGTCGCTGTGGGTCGGCAGCAACATGCGCCGCCCGTTCGCGCTGGTCGGCAACGCGATCGCCTCGCTGCGCACCCTCCGCAGCGGCCACCTGGGCCTGCGGGTTCAGCAGTGCCTGGGGCGGGACCGGTTCCGCGGATTGCGCGTCGTCTGCACGGGCGGCATTCCGAAGGGTGGCTTCTCCAGTTCCTCCGCAGTCACGGTGGCCGTGAAGAATGCCATCAACGCGCTGTTCGATCTGGGGATCCCCGCCGATCTCATGGTTCACCTGGCG
>CAYXFW010000668.1:0-2059 GCA_964464305.1 uncultured Verrucomicrobiota bacterium | reverse complement strand
GCCCAGACAGATGACGGCCTCGGCGCCGGCCTCGCGGAGATCGCTCAACAATCCGCGCCAGGCCTGCAGGTTGGCGTGGATGTCCGAGATGACCGCGGTTCGCATGGAGCGATCCTACCGCATTCCCCCGTCGCCGCAACCGGGAGACGCCTCAGATGAAGAGCGTCGTGCCGGACTTGTCGGCATCGGCCAGGAACGTCGCCACGCCGCCGATGTCGACACCGTCGAGAAGCTCCTCGCGCCGGAGGCCCATCACGTCCATGGACATCGCGCAGGCGATCAGCCGGACGCCCCCCTTGCGGGCCATCCCGATCATCGATGCAAGGTCGGGGACGCTCTTGCCGGCCATCGTCCGCTGCATCATGGCCGTGCCGAGACCGCCCATGTTCATCTTCGACAGCTTCAGCCGTGCCGCGCCGCGGGGCATCATGGCGGCGAACATGCGGTCGACGGCCGACTTCCCGGCCACGGGCGGCGGCGAGCTCTTCCGGAGGGCGTTGAGACCCCAGAACGTGAAGAACATCGTCACCTGGCTACCCATCGCGACCGCCCCGTTGGCGATGATGAAGGCGGCGATCACCTTGTCGAGATCGCCGGAGAACACGACCAGCGTCTTTCGATCCTCGACCGGGGTGGCCGCGCCCGCGGCCGCAACGGCGCGCGGAACGCCCTTGCGAATGCGCGCCACGAAGACGGCGCCGTCCTGGCGGAGTTCGGACAACTCGTGCCCGTTGCGACGGCACCAAGCCACAGCGTCGGAGGCGAAGCCGGGATCGGTCACGCGGACGATCAGTTCGTCGCCCGCGCTCATCCCGTCCACGGTCTCCTTGATCTTCACGATCGGCCCCGGGCACTGCAGGCCCGAGCAGTCGAGTTCCCTCACCGACCCCGTGGGCCGCGCGGGCGCCGACGGCGCGTCCATCTCCTCCTCGGCGTAGGCCAGCGTCGCGACGGGCTCGACCTCGGGCTCCGGCTCGACCGAGCGGTGAATGCACCGGAAGGTCGTCACACCGCCGGCGAGGGTTTCCACGTCGGCATAGCCGCTCTGTCGAAGCGCGCGGTACGCGAGGTAGCTGCGGAACCCGACCTTGCAGTAGACACGGATCTTCGCTTCCTTCGGCAGCTCCCCCACCCTGCGGCGCAGCTCGCCGAGCGGGATATTGAGCGCGCCGGGGATGTGCCAGACGTCGAACTCGGCCGGGCTGCGCACGTCGACGACGACGGCGTCCTCGGTCCGCGCGGGGTAGTCCTCCGCGTACCAGAACTTCACATCCCCACAAAGCAGGTTCGACGCGACGAACCCGGCCATGTTGACCGGATCCTTGGCCGAACCGTAGGGCGGCGCATAGGCCAGCTCGAGATGCTCGAGATCCTGCACGGTCAGGCCGGCGCGGAGCGCCGTCGCGAACACATCGATGCGCTTGTCCACGCCGTCGAACCCTACGGCCTGCGCGCCCAGCAACCTGCCCGTGTCCGGGGCGAAGAGGACTTTGATGTGCATCGGCGCCGAGCCGGGGTAGTAGCCCGCGTGGCCCGACGGATGCAGGTACACCTTGCGGAACGGCATGCCGGCGCGGACCAGGTTCTTCTCCGTCGCGCCCGTGCCGCCGGCGGTCATGTTGAAGACCTTGACGATTGCCGTCCCCTGCGTCGATGCGTACGTGCTGTTGCGCCCGCAGATGTTCTCGGCCGCGACCCGGCCCTGCCGGTTCGCCGGGCCGGCGAGCGGAATCAACCACGAATCCCCCATCACGGTGTGGACCACCTCGACGGCGTCGCCGACGGCGTAGATGGCGGGATCGGACGTACGCATATGCGCGTCGACCTTGATTCCGCCGCGCGGTCCCAGCTCCACCCCGGCGACCCGGGCGAGTGCCACGTCCGGACGCACGCCGGCCGCCAGGACGATGAAATCGGCCGTCAGGACGGCGCCCGTCTTCAACTCTGCCTGGATCCGTCCGCCCGGGGAGGTCCGGAACGCCGCGGCCGCCGTGCCCAGATGCAGGCGGACCCCGCGGGCCTTCAGATGGTCCTCCAGCGGGGCGACCATCTCCTTGTC
>CAYXFW010000667.1:1143-2067 GCA_964464305.1 uncultured Verrucomicrobiota bacterium | reverse complement strand
GACGTCATTGACTCCGCCTCCCTCGACCACCTCGGCCTCCCGCCGCCGCTCGACGCCGGGCAGGATGAACTCACCGGCACTGCCATCGCGCCCGGTGTCGCCACCGGCCCCGTCCGCATCGTGCATGATCCCGCCACCGCCGGCGACCTCGGGCACGGCTACGTCCTCGTCTGCAGCTCCACCGATCCCGGTTGGACGCCGCTCTTTATGAACGCCGCCGCTCTCATCGTCGAACGCGGCGGCGTACTTTCGCACGGCGCCATCGTCGCCCGCGACTTCGGCATCCCCGCCGTCGTCTGCCCCAACGCCACCCGCGCCCTCAAGGAAGGCCAAACCATTAAGGTCGACGGTAACCGCGGTCGCGTTCTGCTCCAAAAAGAGGCCGCACATGCTTGAGCTCTGGAACACCTTCTCTCTCACCACGCTCGACTTCCTCCTTGGCTGGACGCTCCGCCTCCCGTGGGATCTCACCCTCGCCTTCGTCGCCATCTTCACCGCGGCCGTCATGACCTTCACGCGTCTCTTCACCACCAACCAGGACCTCCTCCGCCGCTGCGCCGCCGACCTCAAGCGTCTCAACGCCCGCATCCGCGCAGCCAAATACGCCGGCGACAAGGCCACCGTCCTCCGCCTCCGCGGCGTCAAATCGATGATCAGCATGACCAAGCTCAAGGCCGAAGGACTCCCCCTCCTCGTCTCGCTCCTCCCCATCGCCATGCTCGCCACGTGGGCCTTTGCACGGCTCGAATTCCACCCGCCCAAGCCGCAGCAACCCCTCGAACTCTCCATCTACACGCCGGCCTCGGCCAGTGGCGAGCTCATCCACCTCGTCCCCGCGCCCGGTCTTTCAGCCCCGCAAGGCTGGGTCCGCACAGTCAGCGCCGTCGCCGATCAGGTCCCCCCGCATGGCCAGACCATCTTCCG
>CAYXFW010000667.1:249-1133 GCA_964464305.1 uncultured Verrucomicrobiota bacterium | reverse complement strand
TCACCGCTTGACCTCACGCTTCAGTTCCGCCTCGGCGACCGCACGATCCTCCGCAAACTCCACCTCGACGGCAGAACCTACCCTACCCCCGTCGAGACCACGCGTGACGGCGCGGTCACGACCGAATGGAAATTCCAGCAAGCCCGCCTCTTCAATGTGCTGCCCGGCCTCGACGCCGTCATGCTCCCCCCCTGGCTCGTCGGATACCTGTTCATCGTGGTTCCATTCGTTCTGCTTCTGAAAAAATTCGCGAGGATCTACTGACCGTGCCGCTCAAAGCCGTAATCTTCGACCTTGATGAAACGCTTACCCGCTATGCGGCTGGCCCCACGCTCGAAGAGTCCTGGCTGGGTATCTTGGCCACGCTCGGAATCCCCGTGCCAGACCCGGCCGCCCTTTCCGCCACCTTGGTGCGGTGGCGCAAGCACCTCTGGAATGACCCCGCCCGACAACGCGCTCATCGCGTCCGGATGCAGCACTCCTTCGAATTCATCCTCGCCAGTGCGGCGGCAGACTGCATCCTCACGGTACCTCCTAACGTTTGCCACATCGCCGCCCGCACCATGATCGATCGACTCGTCTCACGCTGCGAATGCTTCCCGGACGCGATTCCCACTCTCGCGGCACTTCGCCTCCAGGGGCTACAACTCGCCATCCTCACCAACGGCGACGCGAACATCCAGTCCGCCAAACTCGCCCGCTGCAATCTGGCGTCGCGCGTGGATGCCATCCAGATCGAAGGCGCCGTGGGCGTCGGCAAGCCGGATCCCGCTGCGTTCGAGTCCATTCTCGCCAGGCTCGGTGTCGCCGCCGCCGAGGCCCTGATGGTCGGCGACAACCCCGACATCGACATCGCTGGCGCGCATCACGCCGGGCTGCAGGCC
>CAYXFW010000667.1:0-239 GCA_964464305.1 uncultured Verrucomicrobiota bacterium | reverse complement strand
CGTGCAACTGCCGGCGCTCTGCGCAGCGCTGCAAGCGGCAGTGCATGGAGACTTCATTCCCCTTCCTCCCGCGGGCGAAAGGAGCTAAATTGAGCCCTGGCTTTTTACGTCCCGACCTCGGACCAATCGTCATGCGTGCCAAACCTCAACAGCGAACCTTCTCCGTCCTGATAGCGGTCGATCCCAGTAGCTCCTACTTCCGTGAGATTATTCTCGGCGTCCTCGAATCCACAACCCAT
>CAYXFW010000666.1:0-2072 GCA_964464305.1 uncultured Verrucomicrobiota bacterium | reverse complement strand
CGGGTTGAGGTACGGACGCATCGGCCACGACTTCCGGAGCCGCTGCGGGGGCCGGCGCGACCGGATCGGCCGCAACATCCGGCGCAGCGACCGCGGGTTCCGGAACCGACTCGCGCACCGGCTCGATGGGTCCGCCCACCGGTTCTATTTCGGACCCCATCGCGGCCGCGAGACCGCCACCCGTTTCATCGGTCGCCCCGCCGCCGTAGGCGTCGGATCCGTCCGATCCGGGCCCGTCGGAGGCCCCGGGGACCGTGGGCGTATCGACCACCGGCGTGGAGGGCTTGTTCAACTCGCGATCCGCGTTCAGAAACTCCTCGCGGACCTCGCGCGCGGCGCGCTGGAATTCGGAGACCGATTTGCCCAGACTGCGCGCGATCCCCGGCAACTTCTTCGCGCCAAACAGCATCAGGAACAGCACGAAGATCACCATGATCTCCCCGCCCCCGATACCCTGAATGAATGCTGCGAATGGCCCGACGTTCACGATCGGATCTCCCCGGCTCAAACGGCAAACCGCCCGGCCCCGCAACGGCGCCGGACGGTTGGCCTTTCGCGCCGCGTGGCCGCGTTACTGGACGACGATGACGAACTCGGCGCGGCGGTTGAGCCGCCAGGACTCTTCGTTGTGGCCCATCGCCACCGGCTGCTCCTCGCCGAAGCTCTTGGTCTGGATCCGGTCGGCGCCGATGCCCAAGCCGACAAGGTAAGCGCGAACCGCGAGCGCCCGGCGCTCGCCGAGCGCGAGGTTGTACTCGTTGCTGCCGCGCTCGTCGCCGTGGCCTTCCACGATCACGGCCTTCGTGGCGTTGCTGCGGAGGAAGCTGGCGACCTCCTCGGTCTTGCTGCGCTCGGCGTCGGCGACAGTCGAACTGTCGTAGGCGAAGTAGACCGGCTGGAACTGGCCGCGGACCTCGGTTCCGGCCAGGTGCTCGGAACCCATCGCGAGCTCGCCCTCGTTCAGGGCGGTCGGCGACACGGACAACGGGTTCCCGTCGGGACCGAGACTGCCCGAGGTCTTGGGCTTCGGCCGGCACCCGGAAACCGCCACTGCCGCCGCCATCGTCAACACGAGAAACCAACGCGCGCTACGCATATGCATCGTCCTTTCGAATTCCACAACCGCACCCCTGCCGGAGCCCGTCGTTTCAGCGGGACCAGGCAGGAGAGAACCAGTCGCCCCGGTCGGAGAGCAAAGATACCTTCTCCCCTCCCATGGTGTCAATGAGGCAGACGCCGCTCCGGAATCCCGCCGTCCGGGCGCACGCAATGTGGCGGCCGTCGCGCGCCCACGTCGGATCCTCGTAGTCCGCATCGTCGAACGCGAACGGAGTGACCGCGCCGGTGGCGGGATCCAGCACCGCGATCTGGAACCGTGCGCCGAGCTTGCTCGCGAATGCGATCTTCCCGTTCGCCCCCCAGTTCGGGGCGACGTTTTCGCTGCCGCGGCTCGTGAGACGGCGCGGTGCGCCGCCGGAACGCGGGGCCGCGTAGATCTGCGGCTTGCCGGAGAGATCGGAGACGAAGCAGATCTCGCCGCCGTCCGGCGACCACGACGGGCTCGACTCCGCGCCCTTGGGCGTGCGCGTCACTCGGGTCAGCGCGCCACCGGGCGGGCTCTGCACGTAGAGCTCGGGGTTGCCGTCGCGGGACAGGATCAGCGCGACGCTGCGGCCGTCCGGGGACATCACCGCGCCGGAATTCAGCCCCGGGAATCCGGCCAGCATCTCGCGCTTGCCGGAGGGGAGATGGATGCGATAGGCGGCGGGGAATCCGCGCAGGTAGCCCGTGTACGTGATGTACTGGTTGTTCCCGCCCCACCGGGGGAACAGGCTGATCTTTCCGTCCTGCGTCAGCTGCATCAGGTTCCCGCCATCGCTGTCGCAGAGGTAGAGTTCCTTCTTCCCCGTGCGCGTGCCCACCAGCGCAATGCGCGACGACGCGAACCCTTCGCGGCCGGTGATCGCCTTCACGATGTCGTCGGCCGCCTTGTGCGCCAGCGCCCGCGCCTCGGCCGTCCCCGCCTGGTAGGTCTTGCCCATGACCTGGGCGCCGCGCCCGGCGGCTGGAGC
>CAYXFW010000665.1:0-2080 GCA_964464305.1 uncultured Verrucomicrobiota bacterium | reverse complement strand
GAGGCGGGGGAGCTCTTCCTGCGCATACCGGGCCGCCACAACGTGCTCAACGCCGTCGGCGTCTGCGCCCTCGCCGCCGAGCTCGAGATCCCGTTCGAGGCCCTCAGGCGGGCGTTCGGCCTGTTCGAGGGGGTCGGCCGGCGGTTCGAGCGGCGGGGGGAGGAACGGGGCGTCCTCGTATTCGACGATTATGGGCACCATCCGACGGAGATCGCGGCGGCGGTCGCCACGGCGCGCCGTACCTTCGACCGCCGGCTCGTCGTGGTGTTCCAGCCGCACCGCTTCACGCGGACGAGGGACCTGCACGGCCGGTTCGACCGCTGCTTCCGGGAGGCCGACGAGGTCGTGATCACCGACGTTTACGGGGCCGGAGAGACTCCAATCCCGGGCATCACCGGCGAGTTGATATACCGCGCCGCCCGCAGGGGGGGCGCCCGGCGGGCGACCTATCTTCCCGATCGCGACGGCCTGGTCGATGCGTTGTGCGATCTCGTGCGTGAGGGAGACCTCGTGCTCACCCTCGGCGCCGGCGACATCTGGACGGTCGGTGACGAACTGCTCGAGCGAAGGAGAACCACGCGATGACGGACTACCGCTGGAGAGCGGCTCACAGCAGCCGGCGGCCCCGTCGGTCCCGCCGGCCCGTCTGGCTTGCGGCGGCCGCGGCGGCGGCCGCGGCGGGCGCGGTCTGGGTCTTTTTCTTTACCGGTCTATTCGAGATACGCGAATTGCGTCTGCATGGCGGCAGGAACCTGCCGGTCGAGTCGCTCCGCGGGAAGCTGGACGGGTACCAGGGAGCGAATGTCTTCCTCGTGCCGCTCGGCGAACTGCGCGACCTCCTTATGGAGGATCCGGCCGTCGGTACGGTCACCTTCAAGCGGCGCCTCCCGCACCGGCTCGACTGCTACCTGCGGGAGCGGCAGCCGGCCGCGCTGCTCTCGATCGGGGAGATGGCCGAGGTGGACGCCGAAGGAATCGTCATCCCCGCGGGCATGCATCCGACGGAGATCGATCTGCCCGTGATCACGGGGATCGGCCGGGAGGAGCTCGGCGGGCAGGGACGGCGCAAGATCCTTCGCGCGCTCGAAGTGCTCGCGCTCCTCGGCCGGTTCGGATTCTCGCCGGCGGAGCAGCTCTCCGAGATCCACGTCGACGGCGACGACATCTCGCTCGTCTGGATGGGAACGGGGACGCTCGTGCGCGTCGGCGACGGATCATTTGAGGAACGGATCAGAAAATTCAGGGCGGTCTATCCCGCGCTCGTCGAGCAGGGACAGCTTCCCGCCGAGATCGACCTGCGGTTCGACCGCCAGGTCGTCGTCCGGTAAACGTTTACGGGGGAGGTGAAAGCCCCGGCATGGTACCTGAATTCATCGTCAGCGTCGATATCGGGTCGGAGCGAACGGCCGTGCTCGTCGGCGAAACGGGTCGGGACGGTCCGATGCGGATCATCGGGGCCGCGGCGCAGCCGTCGGCCGGCGTCCGGAAGGGCATGATCGTCGATATGGAGGAAGCGGCGCGCACCATCCAGCGCACCGTAGAACACGCCGCCCGCATGGCGGGCGTCGAGATCCACGGCGTCTGCGCGGGACTCACCGGGCCGCACATCCGCAGTTTCGACAGCAGAGGCATGGTCTCGCTGGACGACGGCAGGCGCGAGATCACCCCCGCCGACGTCGAGCGCGTCACCCGGACCGCGCGCACGATCACGATCCCGGGAGACGTGGAGATCCTCCATGCGATACCTCAGGACTTCACCGTCGACGACGCGCCGGGCGTGCGCGATCCCGTCGGCATGACGGCGCAGCGGCTCGGCACGGAGATCCACCTCATCACCGGACAGACGGTGCACGTGGAGAACACGGTGAAGGTCGTCGAGCGGGCCGGCTACGAGGTGGTGAACATCGTCTTCACTCCGCTTGCGGCGGCGCATGCGGTCCTGCGGGGCGGCGAACGGGAATCCGGTTCCCTGCTGATCGATCTGGGGGGCGGGGTGACATCCTTCGTCCTCTACGAGACGGGGAGCGTCCGCGCGAGCGGCGTGCTCGCCGCGGGCGGCGCTAACGTGACGAACGATCTC
>CAYXFW010000664.1:0-2083 GCA_964464305.1 uncultured Verrucomicrobiota bacterium | reverse complement strand
TCGAGATCGACGATCTGGACATGAAGGGCAGCACCGCCTCAAGCGATGACTTGTTCGTCGATTCGCAAGACGTCGAATCGAACGGCCAGAGCCTCCGCGTCGATCTGCTCCAGCTGCGGTACCCTTCCCCGGGGCGGAGCGTGTGCTGGTACTGGGGTGTGGGGCCGCGGCTGCGCTTCTCGCGCTTCGAAGAGGAGACCACGTCCATGATCGGGGCACAACCGGAGTCCGAGGAACGATTCAGCCGCGAGTACAGCCACTCCTGGAGCGTCGGCGCGCTCGGCGTGTGCGGCGTGGAATGGTTCGTGGCCGGCGACGTCAGCCTCCATGCCGAGTACGCGGCCTCGCTGGAATACGGCGCCACGACCCTGGAAGCCGACTTGTGGCGGGGGGAGGAAGGCGAACTGCCGACCTACCACCGTGCTACCAGCAACACGAGGCAAGGCTGGGATTTCGGCGGCACCCAGGCCATCTTCGGGGCCAGCCTGTACTTCTAACCGAAGGGAGGCGGCATGTCGTGGTCGCGGATCGCAACGAGGGCGCGCGTCCTGGGCATTGTCTCGGCGTGTGTCGTCGGGGCCGGCTGTGGGTTGATCGAGGGATGGGGGGACGAAGACCGCGCCGACACGATCGATTACCCCATCAGATTCCGGATCTGGGAGGGACAGCTCCCCGGCTTCGAGAGCGAACCCCCGCAACTTCTGCTGTCGGCCGAGACGGCGGAGGAGTACGGGTGTTCGAACATCGGTCTCGATCTGCGCGTGACGGCAACCCGGGACGCCGTCGACATCGCCATCATCGGCCTGCAATACGCGCCGGTCTGCGACACCGCAATGGGCCCCGCGACGTACGACGGCCCGTTCGACCTGGAACCCGGCGTCTACCGGCTCGACTTCCGCCGCAAGACGCACATCTCCACCTACCGGTTGACGATCACCGGGGAGTCGATCACGATCGGCGGCGAGGATGGGGACCTAGCTGTACCGACGGTGCGTTTCGTCGCGCGCAATCCTGTCGGCGACCCATGATTGGGAACCGATGGCGCCGCGATTGGGCACCGTCCATCGTCGGGGTTCCGACGACCGGGTGATCGCCGCGAGCGGGGAAGGGCCTGGTGAGCCGTGACGCGTGGTCGCATGAGAGCGGCACTGCTGGCAGCGGTCGCCGTCCTGACGGTCGCCGTCGTCACGAGAGCGGACGACGGAGTCTTCAAGGGCGCGGGCGGAGCGGTCATCCCGTCCAGCTCCGAACATGTCCGCATGTCGGCGGAGGAAGTGGTCCTCGACCTGACCGAGCCGGGTGTCGTGCACGGGAAGTGCTTCTTCGTGATCACGAACGACGGCCCAGCCGACACGCTCCTAGTGGGGTTTCCCGACAACAGCCCGGCTCTGGACGATGACCACCCTGCGATCGCCGGGCCGTCCACGCTCTACGATCTGGAGATCGCGGTGGACGGGGTGCCCGTCGTGACGACGGAGGTTCCGGTACAAGAACTCAACAGCGCCGGATTCGGCGAAGGCGTTTCCAGGCGCGCCTACAACCGCGCCCATGTCTGGCCGTGCGTCTTCGCGTCCGGTGAAACGCGGGTGCTGCGAACCGAGTACAGGCACAAGCTCTCGGCTATGTCGAACGCCACGTACATCGCCCACTATATCCTGGAGACCGGTGCGACCTGGGCCGGCCCCATCGGCAAGGTCGTCGTGCGTGTCCAGCCCGGCAGCATGAGACAGAAGGAGCCGCCCCTGCATTTCGAGTGGTTCTGGACCGGCACGGAGTACGTCTGGGAGGCGTCCGATCTCGAACCGACGGAGAACATCAAGTTATATTTGGACGATCCGCTAGAACGCGCGCGCTGGCTCGCCGGGATCTGGCGGAACTACGAGTCTCAACGTCCGACCGGATCGCCTCGAACTCCCAGGGAATTCGCAGCTGACCATATTCACTATCTAGGCAGCGGAGATTTCTTTCAAGCGGTGTGCGCCGCCCTCGGGGACTCGCTTCCTGAGTTGCGCGACACCGTTCGTAGCGTCCGCGAGGCGATCCTCGCCGAGTTCTGGGACGAACTCGACCCCGACCCCGCGAC
>CAYXFW010000663.1:0-2084 GCA_964464305.1 uncultured Verrucomicrobiota bacterium | reverse complement strand
GGGGGAGACCGAGGCGCAGTTCCTCGGCTCGCTACGGCTGATGGAGGAAGTCCGCTTCGACAAGACCCACCTCTCGCGTTACTCCGAACGCCCCGAGACCTTCGCGGCGCGTCGCTATCCGGACGACGTGCCGCCGGAAGAGAAGGAGCGCCGCGTCCAGATTCTCGAGAATGCCCAGCGCGCCATCCTCGCCGAAACCAACCGCAGGTTCCTCGGCGCCACCGTCTCCGTGCTTGTCGAAAGCCGGGACGAGAAGCGCGGTCGCTGGCGCGGACGCACCCCTCTGAACCGCCTCGTGTTCTTCCCCGATTCCCGGGACCTCCTCGGCCGCGAAGTGCCCGTCCGCATCGCATGGACCGGCCCCTTCTCCCTGATCGGCGAGGCCGAAGATCCGCCACCGTCGAACGGCTGACCGTCGGGAACGTGCGACGCGACGCGCGGAACTTGTGGCTTGAAACTCCGCTGCGTCGAGTGTCTTCTCGGCCCATGAACCTTCATTTCACACCGCCGTATCTTCTCGGCCTCGTCCTTGCCGTGCTCGCCGGCACGACGCCGGCGATCGCGGCGACGGACCCCGATCCGGGTCTTGTGGCGCGGTACCGCTTCGAGTCCCTCGCCGACGGCGTCCTATCCGACGATTCCGGCAGGGGCAACCACCTGTGCGCCCAGGGCAACCTCGATCTGCGGCCCGGAAGGTTCGGACAGGCGGTGGCCGTTTCCGCAGCCGGATATCCGCAGGCGCCAGCGAATGCGTCGCTGGACCTCGGCGATGCGATGACGCTGGAGGCATGGATCAAGCCGGACATCCACCGCCCCTCCGGCATGCGCATCCTCGACCGGGCCACGATCGGCGGCAATGACGGCTTCATGCTCGACACCTGGCCCGACGGTCATCTGCGGCTCATCATCGGCCCCGGCCAGGTGCGCGACAGCGTGCGACTGCCGACGAACGAGTGGGTCCATGTCGCCGCCACCTACAGCGACGAGGATGGCGAGGCCCGCCTGTACCGCAACGGCGAGGTCGTCGCGACGGCCGCGATGTCCGGCCGTCTTCGGGCCAGCCGGCACCCGCTCAACCTCGGCGCCAACTCGTCCGGCGGGGATCGCTTCGCGGGCCTCATCGACGAGGTCCGGATCTACAACCGCCGCTTGGAGGATGCGGAGGTTCTCGCCCACGCCCGCGGCCGCGAGATCGCACCGTCCGCCGCGGCCCTCGGCCGGCCGGCGGCGCCCCTGCCTGCGCTGCTGAGGGGCGACCGTGCCCGGGTCGACATCGCGGCGCAGTGCGCGCGCAACGACCTCGTCTACCGCGCTCCGGCCATTCACCCGTTCGAGGCCATGCGCCTGGGCAATGGAAACCTCGGGGTGACGCTTTGGAACGAGGGCGGCATGACCTTCCAGGTCAACAACGGCAGCTGGCGCGTCGGCAGCGAGCCTGTCTCTTCGGGCCGCGTCACGCTGTCCTCCCCCGCCCTCGCACAGCCCCGGCCCGAGCGTTTCGAGCAGCGGCTGCGGCTGTGGGACGGCGTCGTCGACACGCGTCTCGCCGGCCAGGCCGGCGACGCGGAGTCCACCGCCTTCGCGGTCGAGGGCGAGGACTGCCTCGCGTTCCGCTGCCGCGAGACCGGCGGCGGACCGCATTCCCTGACGCTCCACCTCTGGAGGACGAACGCGCACGTCGTCGCCGGACCGGGGTACGTGGCCGTGACCGAGGCGACGCCCCACAAGGAGGAGTTTCTCGCCACGGCCATGTGCCTGCTCGTCGCCGTCGACGGCGCCGCCGTGACGGCGGAGCGGGTGGACGAGAGCACCGTGCGCCTCGTCTTCGCGCCGCGCGGAGGCGAGTACACCGTCTGGCTGGCGAACCCGCTGCTGCGCGGGACCGAGGCCGGGGCGCTCGCGGCGGCGGAGGCGATGCTCGCCCGCGTGCGGGCGAAGGGCGTCGAGACGCTGCTCAAGGAGTGCCGGAACTACTGGCACGGCTTCTGGCCGCAGAGCTTCGTGCACCTGAGGTCCGCGAATGGCGAGGCCGAACTGGTGGAGAACCTGTGGTATCTGTTCTTCCACGATCTCGCCTCGATGTC
>CAYXFW010000662.1:0-2095 GCA_964464305.1 uncultured Verrucomicrobiota bacterium | reverse complement strand
TTGCCGATCACGCAAAGGTTTCAGAAGTTGTCCGGCGGCTCTCCGTTCCGTGGATCGTAAGCTACGACGACGTGCCCGAGATTCGCAAGCTGTACGCGGGGTTGCGGTCGCGCGGCTACGGGCTGCGCTACAGCGCGGCTGGGACAGCCACCGGTGCCGAGCGCATGTTCTTTTCGGACTGCCTGAGGCCACCGTACGGTATTGGGCGATATCTTACCGCTGCGTGATGGCGCCGCCGCCCGTTTCATAACCCGCACCTTTGCCTGACCTGCGGGGGGTGGCTGGGATCGATCAGTTTGGTTTGGCGTCGAGCCTCCGCCGTGCGCCTACAGTGCGGATGCCGCCAGCCGCCCGCCATCGCGTCCGTGCGGGAAGGGTGGCCGACAGCCCGGCCCGGGCAATGACGGAGGAGTGGCATTATGTCTCCGCGTTGGATTGCACGGTCAGGCTGGTCGCGATACACTTGGCGCGCAGTGGAGGTGAGGCCATGTTTACGTTGCACGCTCGCGCTCTGGTTCTCGCGGTTGGCCTTTCGGCCGCGGTAGCGGCCCAGCAAGCGCCCGCACCGACGACCGCGATCCCGCTGGTGCCAGCTACAATGGAGGCGTCCCCGGGGAGAGCGCCGTACACGCCGACGTGCATGGAGTGGCTGCTGGTCGAGATGACCGTGAAGCACGGGGGACTGATCTATAGCTCCGATGGCGTAAAGATTTCGTTTCGACCCGACCGCAACGACACCCGTCTTGTTGTGGAGATAGAGACTGTGGATGGCTACGACAAGATCGCCCAGCGCCGCTGTATCGACGCCTTCAGGGCGGATATCCAGATGCGTAGCGCGATGTGGCCGTGGCTGACGCATGAGGTGCACGCGGTGCGCGCCATGGCTACCCTGGCGTCGCCGCCGGCCGCCACCAATCAATCGGTGAGTGGCCAGCAGCCTCCTCCGCCCACGGGGCCGGTGCTGCCGCCGCTGCGCCGGACGGGCGCGACGAAGCCAGCGAAGGCGAAGCCGGAGAAGAACACGCTGAAGGAGTAGGAAGGCTGTAGGCGGAAGGCGGAAGGATGCGAGGGCCCCGGGGCGATGCTCCGGGGCTCTTCGCGTTTGGAGATGGCCAGCAGGGAATGGCCAATCGCCGATAGCCGATGGCTGGGGCGGGTCAGCGGCGGCGGCGGGGGGCGTCGATCCGGGCGTCGAGTTCGCGCTGGGCGGATTGGCCGAGGCGGACGAGGCCGTGCAGCCAGAGTTCCAGGGAGCCGAGCGCGATGCCGCGGGGGAAGCGGGCGGCGCGCCGGCGGGCGACGGCCAGGCTCGTCGTGTGCATGCAGGCGGCGTAGCGCTTGCCGTGAGCCTTCACGCAGTAGTAAATCTCCGCGTCCTTCGGGCCGGTATCTACGTTCAGGTGCCGGCCCTTCTTGCGGCGGTAGAAGTAACCCTCCGGCTTTCGGAGGTCGGCGGCGGTCGTGTAGGGGACGGGATCTTCACTCATGGGATTGGCCTCTGTGGTTGACGGCTCTACGGCGATGGCGAAAGCAGCAAACGTGGAAAGGCACGAAGCCTGTGGACTTCTCTGCGCTGTGGTTCTCCATAGTCATCCGTGATCTCGGTTTCCGCTCCATCGAAAGGCCCTTCGGAATCCAGCTTCGAAAGCCTCGCGTGGCGTAAAGACCAGTCGCTCTCCGCGCCGAGGCTCAATCTTGGTCGTCGAATACTGTTGATCCCATGGTAGGTGGTAGATTCGGTCGCCGTTTTGCCGTCCGACGTTGCATTTCACGGCTGGGAAACGGCCGATGCTCTTGTTAGGATGAAGCGCTACTCCCAAAGCACTGGCACACTTCACGGCGTAGTCTCCAAACCCGCACGTCGCCACGAGCTTAGCGTAAACACGGGTTCCTTGGGGCTCCTGCTCGCGTCGAAGGATTGCATTGGCTGCGAGTTGAAGTACGTGGCGCTCATGAATGAGCTTTTCTGCCCGCCATCGCTTGCATTGAATCAGTACGACGCGCGCTGGTTTCGTGGCGATCAGGTCGATGCCGTGGTCTTCCAAGCCATGCTCGGCACCGTGATACTCCACTGACCAACCATCAACCTCGAACT